>USNB01000088.1 GCA_900555875.1 uncultured Eubacteriales bacterium | reverse complement strand
GCTCATCATAGTGCACACCCGTATCGGCAAGGGGTCGGGGAAGGAAGGCAGCGAGTCCTGTCACGGAGCGCCGCTCGGAGAGCAGTGCCTTGCGGATATGAAGACGGCGATGGGCTGGAAGCAGCCGCCGTTCACCGCGCTCCCGCTCACTGCGGGTTATACGCAGGAGGTCAGAGAGCGGGGAGCGAAGGCGAGCGCGGAGTGGAACAAGCTCATGCGCGCGTATAAAAACGCATACCCCGAGTTGCATGCCGAACTGACGCGCAGACTTAAGGGCAAGTTCCCCGATCTCGCGCATGACGAGGAATTCTGGGCGGCGGCTCCGAAGGGAGACTCTGCCACCCGCAATCATTCGGGAGCCGTCCTCAACTGGCTGGCTGACAACCGCATCCCCGAGCTTGTGGGCGGAAGCGCGGATCTCGGACCTTCGAACATGTCTGTCATGAAGAGCCGCGGTTATTACTCGGCGCAAACGCCTTCCGAGAGCAATATACATTTCGGAGTGCGCGAGCTTGCGATGGCGAGCATATGCAACGGCATATCTCTTCACGGAGGTTTCAAACCTTACTGCGCCACGTTCTTCGTGTTCTCCGACTATTTCAAGGGTTCCGTGCGCATGACGGCGCTCATGGATATCCCCGTGCTGTATATCCTCTCCCATGATTCGATAGGCGTGGGCGAGGACGGTCCCACTCATCAGCCGATCGAACAGCTCGCAATGCTCCGCACGCTGCCCAATCTCCGGGTGTTCCGTCCGTGCGACGGGCTGGAGACGGCTGCTGCATATGCTTATTGGGCGGAGGGCAAACATCCCGTCGCCGTGGTCACGAGCCGCCAGAAGCTGCTTTCTCCTCAGGGTACGAGCGCGGAAGGCGCGATGAAGGGCGGTTATATCCTCGATGACAGCGCAAAACCTGTTCCCGACGTCATACTCATGGGCTCGGGCAGCGAAGTATCCCTTCTCGTCCGCGCGAAGGGACTTCTTGCGGAGCGCGGCGTGGACGCCCGCGTCGTATCCATGCCTTGCATGGAGGAGTTCGACGCGCAGAAGGAATCGTACAGATCGTCCGTCCTTCCCGATGCCGTGCGCGCGCGTGTGGCGGTGGAGGCCGGCAGCGCGATATGCTGGTATAAATATACGGGCATCGACGGCGCGACGGTATGCAAGGACGACTTCGGTCTGTCCGCTCCCGCGTCCGCGTTGTTAGAGATCAACCGCTTTACTCCGGAGGACGTGGTCGCGGCGGCATTGAAGACGATCAAGAAGGCGGGCAAGAGATGACGGACAGCGTGTTCTATGCTTTTCTGTCGAGGATGAAATATATCGGCAGATGGTCGCTCATGCGCAATACGCGCACGGAAAACGTGCTCGAGCATTCGGCTACGGTAGCCATGTTCGCGCATGCTCTCGCCGTGCTGCGCGTCCGCAACGGCGGCAATGTGGACCCCGACCGTATAGGAATGATGGCGCTGTTCCATGAAACGGGCGAGGTGCTCACGGGAGATCTCCCCACGCCCGTCAAGTATTTCAATTCGGATATAACGTCTGCGTATAAGGATATAGAAAAGCGCAGCGAGAAGCGTCTGACGGATTCGCTGCCGCCCGAGCTTCGCGGCGAAGTGGGGGATCTCGTCTCTGGCGGTACCGACGAAGAGCGCAGGATAGTCAAGTGCGCAGACACTCTCGCGGCGTATGTCAAGTGCGTGGAAGAGCTGGCTCAGGGCAATACGGAGTTCGCCGAAGCCGAGCGTTCCACCCTCGCAAAACTGCATTCATACAACAGTCCCGAAACGGAGTATTTCCTCGATCATTTCGTCAGACCGTTCGGCATGTCGCTCGACAGACTGAGCGAGGGGATAAACAGATGAGCGCATTTCCTTCCGCATACCGGCGGGAGCATGTGTGCATGGCGCGGAACATCATATCCGCCGGCAGATGAGCCTGCGGCGCGGCGTAAGTAAAATAACGCCCGCGCGCTCCGCCACAGCGGAGCGCACGGGCGTTTTCCGTGCGTTTCGTTTGCGCTGCCGTCCTCACGCGGATACGAGTTCTATCCCGCATGCCGCGCCGCGCTCCGATATGATCCCGAGGAGCGATGATATCTCTCCGTCCGGACTGCGGAGCGCGAGCGAGTCCGCGTCGTCTATACATATAACGATGCGCGGGATGACCAATCCGTTTCTCGAACGTCTGGCTATCTCGTCGCAGACGTCGCGCAGCGCGGCGAGCGCGTAAGAGTACCTTGTGATCTCCTCTCCGTACATCAGATATTCCGCGGGACAGCGATCTTTGTTTTTGCCCGTTATCGCTATTATTTTCAGCTCTGCGGGAGCGAACATCCCCGTCATGTCCTTTACGTCGTATTGCGCTATCAATGTCTGATCCCTCCGTTTGTCCTTCGTTTTTCTATATTATATCACGCTATTGCGGACAACTGTCTGTCCACAATACAAAATTTTTCCGAAAAAAATTCCGTAAAACGCACGGCTGGCGCAAAAGGCGCGTTCATATAAAAAAGATCCTTCCCGATGAGGGAGGGATCTTTTCCGTAATGCACCGCGATCATTCGTTGAAAGCGGGCGATATGTCGTAGTCGCGGTCGCCCGTCAGCTCCTTGACGAACAGCGCGCGGATATATCCTTTATCCGTCGTCGTGGAATGCACGAAGAAGCGTTTGCCGTAATAATAGCGGGCGAGGGTATAGAAGCGCGTGTTCGTATGCAGCGCCACGGCTTTGAAAGACTGCGAGGAGCAGTGATCGAGCGCGGCGGCGAGCAGGCGGCTGCCCACTCCTATGTTCTTTATCTGCGGATGCACGCCGAAGCGGTATATGTAAGCCAGCTCGTCGGTAAGTTTTTTGACTCGTATGGAGCCTATCACGCTGCCGTCGGGAGCGACGGCGACGAATACCGCGTGCGTGCGTATGTCCGAAACGATATCCTCGATCTTTTCCGTAAGAGCATGCAGTTTGTATGTGTTGCCTATGTCCTCGAGATAGCCCGAGAACGCGGCGTGCATTATTATCTGTATCTCTGCGGCGTCCTGTTCGACGGCGGGGCGTATGGTATAATCTGCGATCTTATCTCCCATGGTATCAGTCCTTCATCAGCATATACATGACGGCTTTCTGCGCGTGCAGTCTGTTCTCCGCCTCGGGGAATATGCGCGAAGCCTTGCCTTCCATGACTTCGTCCGTTACTTCTTCGCCGCGGTGAGCGGGGAGGCAGTGCAGGAAGATCGCGTCGGGAGCGGCTTTTTCCATCATTGCCGCGTTTACCTGCATAGGCATGAGCGCGGCTTCCTTGGCGGGATCCTTTTCCTGGCCCATGGAGAAGAACACGTCCGTGTACACGGCGTTCGCGTCCGCTATCGCCTCATCGATGTCCGACGTGACGACGACCTTAGCGCCGTGGTAAGCGCCCGCGCGGGCTGCCTCGACGATCTCGGCTTTCGGACCGAGCCCTTCGGGAGCGCATATCGTGACGTCCATACCCACCTTGGCGCAGCCGAGCATGAGGGAGTTTGCCATGTTGAAACCCTCGCCGAAGAATACGAGCTTTTTGCCTTCGAACGTGCCGAACTCCTCATATACGGTGAGGAGATCCGCAAGCACCTGACAGGGATGGAAATCGTCCGTAAGTCCGTTGATCACGGGGATGTGTCCGTACTTCGCAAGCTCTTCGAGATCGGATTGCCTGAACGTCCTGATCATGATGCCGTCTATGTTCATACGCTCCATGACGCGCACGGTGTCGCGTATGGGCTCGCCGCGTCCGAGCTGTATGTCGCGGGAGGAGAGGAACATCGGGTAGCCGCCGAGCTGCCTGATGCCCTGCTCGAAGGAGATGCGCGTGCGCGTGGACGACTTTTCGAATATCATCGCGAGCGTCTTGCCCGCGAGGTATTCGTGCTTTTCATGAGCGTACTGCTTGCGCTTCAGCTCGACCGCGCATTTAAGCAGCTCGAATATCTCCTCGGTGGAATAATCCATCAGCGTGAGCATGTGTTTGTTGTTTATCCTGCCCGCAGGCTTATAGTCCTCGAATTTCATGATCGCCTCCGTGTTATTGCGATATCAGATATTTGTATTGGAGAATATGGTCTCCAGCTTGTCCGTCATGTCGTCTATCTCCGCGCGGGAGATGATGTACGGCGGAGCTATGCGCAGGGTGTTGTGCCCGCACGTCCCTATGATGACCCCGAGACTCATCATTTTGCCGACTACGCTCGCGGCGCTCAGTTTTTCGTCGAGCTGGACGCCGCGCAGCAGCCCTTTTCCGCGTATGTCGAGTACGAATTTATGCCGCGCGAGCTTGCTCGAAAGCTGATCTGCGAGATAGTCTCCCGCTTCCGTCACGCGTTCGAGGAGCCCTTCTTCGGTCAGCTTCTTTACTACGACGTTGGCTGCCGCGCAGGCGAGGGGACCGCCTCCGAAAGTGGATCCGTGCTCGCCCGGCTTCAGCGCTTCGGCAGCTTCGCCGCGCGCGAGACACGCCGCGATGGGGACGCCGCCGCCCAGCCCTTTTGCGAGCGTAACTATATCCGGCTGTATGCCGTAGTGCTCGAAGCAATAGAATTTACCCGTTCTGCCCGTTCCCGTCTGCACCTCGTCGAGTATGAGGAGTATGCCTTTCTGTTTCGCGAACGCATATGCGCCGACGAGATAATCGTAAGTCGCGGGAGTAACACCGCTCTCGCCCTGTATGCACTCCAGCATTATCGCTCCGACGTCCGGCGTGGTCGCCTCGCGGAGCGCGTCGAGATCGTTGAACGGCACGTATTTGAATCCGCCGGGCAGGGGAGCGAACGGCGCGGAATATTTGGGCTGCCCCGTGGCTGTCACCGTGGCGAGCGTCCTGCCGTGGAACGATTCGCTCGCCGTGAGTATCGTTGTCCTGCCGCTGCCGGAGGCGTATGCGAGTTTGCGCACGATCTTGATCGCGCATTCGTTCGCCTCCGCTCCGCTGTTGCAGAAGAACACGCGCGAGAACATGCCGTTCTCCGTCAGTCGCTCGGTGAGTTCCGCCTGGGGAAGGCTGTAGTACAGGTTGGATGAGTGGATGAGCTTTCCCGCCTGGTCGCATATGGCTTTGACCAGATCGGGATCGTTGTGCCCCAGTGCGCTCACCGCGATGCCGCCGAAGAAGTCGGTGTAAGCGTGTCCTGCGGTGTCGTACAGCGTGCATCCTTCTCCGCGCTCGAAACAGACGTTGTTGCGTCTGAAAAGTTTCATGTAATGATCTTTTTCGATCTCTTTGATCTTCTCGAAATCCATATCTTTCCTCCGCGCCCGTTCGCGCGAAAATACAATTATTCCCTTATCAGCGTTCCGATGCCCCTGTCTGTGAACAGCTCCACGAGTATGGAGTGGGGGATCGTCCCGCAGACGATGTTGACGTGCTTGATACCGCGCTTTACGGCGTTGACGCAGCTGCGCACCTTGGGTATCATGCCGCCGGATATCGTGCCGTTCTCTATCATGCGCTCCACCTCGCCCAGCCGTACTTCGGGCATGAGAGTGGACGGATCTGCCGGATCGCGGCGTATGCCGTCTATGTCCGTAAGATATATGAGCTTGTGCGCTCCTATCGCGGCTCCCACTTCTCCGGCTGCCGTATCCGCGTTTATGT
>USNB01000087.1 GCA_900555875.1 uncultured Eubacteriales bacterium | reverse complement strand
AACTTCCTTATGTCCTCCGGCGTGTAGTACAGCTTCTTCTCCGCCGCCGCATAGTCGCGGAATCGCTCGCACAGCTCCTTCAGCGTGATGTTCGCCCTCTCAGGCGGCATGTAACTCCTCATGCGCTCGTCCGTCTCCGTCAGCATGTAAAAGCGTGATGTCCCCTCTGTGCCTTCGTCTGCGCCATCTGCGTTCCCGCTCCCGCCGGGAGCCGCCTTCTTTATGCTGCCGTCGCGCAGCAGACGAAGAGGATCCACGCGCCGCTGTTCGTCGAGTATGACGGACACGATGAGAACGATGACGGCTATGAGCATGAGTATGACGTATATCCCTATCGCCACGCGGCTGGATATGACGTCCCACACCGCATCGAGAAATCCGCTTGAAACGATCGTCGTCATTTGCGCGCCTCCCGTCAGATCAGTCCCGCACGGCGCAGGAATCCCCTGCTCTGCGGGATCGCGTCCTGTCCGAAAGCCGAATTCAGCGTTTCGGGCAGATGCGCTTCTGCAAGCGCCTGTCTGTCCGTAAGAACGAGACGGGGCAAGACCAGGGACACGAGGGCGCTGTCCGCCGCGTCCTCGGCGCTGCCTCCGCACGCCATATATACGGATATGAATCTTTCCATCCTGCGGGTGCGGACGTTATCCGAACGCAGTCCGAGCTTCTCCAGACAGTTTTCGAGACGGTCGATGCACCGCCACTCCGCCTCGGTAAGATAATACTTGTCGAGCGCGTCGTCCATCATGCCGCCGTAATCCGTCATATTTATATGCAGTTCGGCGGGCTGTATGTCGGGCATGTAGCCCGGATCGGGCATGGCTTCGGCTATCGCCGCGCCCGAGAGCGCCGCGGGAGATATCACGCCGTCGGGCAACGTCGCCGACGCGAACCTCACGTTACGCGTCATATGCAGGCAGCCGTCGTCCACGAGCACGAGCGGATCCGCCGCCTTGTTCGCGCATACGCGCAGCTCCTTTGCATGTACGGGATCGCAGGCATAACCCGTTGCCTGAGGCAGTAACGACAGCGCGTTCTCGTCTTTCACTCCGCACACGGTGACCGCGCGCAGCTCGTCTTTGTTCTTCAGAGCCGAGTAGAGAGAAGATATGAAAGCGGAAGCCGTGTAACCCCGCTCCGTGCGTCTGCCGAGAAGCACGTCCCTGTCGTCCGCGTCCGTCACGGTCTCGGTTCCGAAACCGCCGCCGAGCATGGCACCCAGCGCTCTGACGACGCTGTCTGCCGCGGCTGGATCTCCGGTAACGCACACCATCTCGGACGCGGCTATCCCGGCTATTACGTTCATCGCCGTGCGCATGGTAACGGGGATACCGTACATGGCGGAATACGCGCGGAGATCGGCGCACATATCGGTAAAAGAGGGTCGTACGAACGCATTCTGCGGCGTGAACGGCGATTCGTCTATGCGCCTGAGCGCGTAATACGCAGGAAAATATCTGTCTATCATAACGGGATCCTCCGCCGGCATGTATGCCGCGGCGCGCAGGCTCGCGGCGGGTACTCCGCTCTCATCCGTTCCGGACGACGCGGAATGCGCTCCGTATTTATGATCGTAAAGCGATACGACGAGAAGGGACAGGGTCGTCAGCGCAGCTGCCGAAGCCGTCGGAGCGACGAAGGCGAAAGACGAATCGCTCACCCCCCATATGAAGCAGCCTATATCGAGCATAATAAAAAACACCGCGCTGCCTGTCCCGAGGACCTTATTGGCAGTTATGCGCGATGATTCAAGCGTACTTATCTTGTGCGCGATGCCGCAGCCGACGAAAAAGACAAGATACAGCACCGTAACTATTATGGAGAATATGCCGTACGACAGGACCGCCGGCGCGCCGGTAAATGCGCCCGCCAACGGAGTCTGCACGGCTATGGCGCACGTATATATCACGGCAAGAGTGCAGTCGCGACGCCTGTCTATGCGGACATACGGATATCTGCCGTCCTCGCCCGCCGCAGCACCCCGTTTCGGAGAAAACGCGGAAACGGCAAGCACGCGAACGCACGTCACCAGCCAGAAAAAAGTCCCGGAAAGGAGCAGCACGCGGAAAGCCATTGCGGCGATCTCCACGATCGTGTTGTTTATGTGTATTATATTATTGAGCGCACACGCAAGCACGAACGCTATGACCGCAAGAAAAACAGAAAATAACCGTCTCGGAACGTCATTCAGCGGCAAGCCCGGCGGACACGCCGACATGCCGCATATAAAGCACACGAGAAGCGCCGACATGCCTATGCCGAAACATACCCATACCGACGGATAAAACGTAAATGCCATCGTTTCGCTTCCGTAACCGGAAGCGATGAAGGACACGATCGACGTCTGTGCGACGGACAGCATGCCGATCAGCAGAACGATCACCGCTATCGCGTTCACGGTACGGCGCGCGAGATCCTCCGCGCTCTTTCTTTTCCTCATACCGGAAACCGCTATCGCCGCGCAACATATCGCTGCCGCAACGACGACGACCATATGCGCGATGGCAAACAGCCCGAAGCATACGAAGCCGGCAGTCGTCAACTCCGTCGCGGAAATAAGCGCTTCGAGTATCGAGACCCCTCCTACCGGAATGAACACGAGCGCGATGAACGCGATCGCCGTCAGTATCCCGCTGACATATACGGGCGCACATTTTCTGATGTCCATAACCATATCCTCTGATTCCGCACGATCACTTCACCACGATCCGCAGGATTTATTTAGAGTATAATACAAAGGACGGGAATAGTCAAGAAAATGTCGCTTTTGTTATACTGCATCGGTATAAAAGCGACAAATATTTTATATGTACAATAAAAAAGAGAAACGCGTTCGCGTCTTCCTGCCGATGACGGTAACGGCGAAGAGAACATTTTCGGATATTTCGGGATAAAATTTGCAATTATTGTCGTATCTGCCCGTATAGGCACAAATCACAGGCATTTGCAGCGCCGGCACATGACATAAATGAGCGATGAAAAACATGATAGTGCAATACGTGTTCAGCATAATGCTACTATTTCCGCACGGGATTATGTTATACTATAATGGCAATGAAGATGAGCATGTATCCGCAGACGGCGTTCTGCGGTCGGATATCGCCCACCAACCCCTGACCCCTCTTCCGTGAACGTTCGCGGTCGCAGGGGTCTGTTTTTTGCGTATGCCGCTATGTTAAAAACGCCCCCGCTTTGCAGAGGGCGTTTGCGATCGTCGCGAGACCGCGCGACGCGTACGGGCGGATCTACGCGCTTTTGACGGAGCGCATCGACAGGACTATCGCAAGAACGAATTTTTCGTTCTCCTGCGACACTACGAGGCTTCCGCCGTATTTTTCGGCGATATAGCGCATGGACTTCATGCCGAAACCGTGATAATTGCGGTCTTTCTTGCTCGTGACCGGCAGACCGTCGGAGAAGACGGACGGCTGCGCGCAGTAGTTTTCCACGGTTATGCCCACTATATCGTCGCGGCGGCGGACAGTCAGATCTATTATGCGTTTATCCTTGTCGACGTTCTCGAGATATTCTATGGCATTGTCGAGCGCATTGCCGAAAAGCGCGTATATATCGCCGGGCAGCATGAACCCGAGGGCGCTGCCGTCCGCTATGCAGCTTATCGTTATGCCGCTCTTACGGCACCGCAGGCTCTTTTCCGCGATCACGATATCGAGATCCGGATTTCCCGTCTTCACAAAGCCGTCGTACAACGCGACGGCGCCTTCGATCTCTTTTATCTCCTCGTCGGTGAGCGCTCCCCTGCCGGCGCGCAGACGGTGCTTCAAGTCGTGGCACTTGATGTTTATGAGATCGATATTCTCCTTGGAGATACGGTGGAGCGTTTCTTCCCGTCTGAGCATTTGTTCGATCTCTTCTTTCTCGCGGGCAAGGCTCTCCCGTCCGGATATGCCGAAAAGCAGGAACAGAGAAAGCACGATGCTGAGTATGAGGAACACTCTGCCTATAAGCTCGGCGGTACGGACGTTGAAATAGGAATGAAGGACTATGACCGCCGTGAGCACCGCCACGCATACGGCGGCGAGTTTGATGTTCTTTATGCCGAGCACGTCCGTGATGCGCCCCTTACGCACGAAAAGGAACCAGCTCGCGACGAGCAGCCCGGCAAGCACGCCGAGCGCGACCAGCTCGACCGCCTGCATGTTCGGGCGGCCGAACAGTCCGAATACGACTATGGTGATGTCGAACGAACAGTTCTGGAGCGCATACGCTATAACGGCAAAAACCATGGCGTGCAGCGGATTTATATCGTAGCACAGCCACACGATCCCGGCAGAAACGAGGAGCGGTATGAGATATATCCAGAAGCCGATGTACGGCATATACACGAGAAAATACATGCCTACGCCGCATATAACGGCGGCCGGAACGAGTCTTGCCGCATAATACGGACGGCGTTCCGTCTTCGACAGGAATACCAGTTCACCCGCAAGCAGCTGCGCAAACAGATACAGATAAGGTAAATACGTGATAAGCATATATCATACCCCTCCCCCACGTGAAAAATACGCAGCGAGCTTGCCGAGAAAATCCTTGCGTTTATTGCGGCTTATCGACAGCGTCTCGTCCGCGACCCTGACCTCATTGCCGCGAACGGAAGAGACGTATTTGAGATTGACGAGCCAGCAGCTATTGCATTGCGCAAAATGCTTGTCCGCAAGCAGCTCGGCGGTCTCGCGCATCGTGCCGCGCACTTCGACGACGCCGTCAAACGTATGATACGCTATACTGTGACGGTATACTTCCACATATTTCACGTCGTCGAGGTATATCTTCACCACTCCGTCCTTCAGCGAGAACGCCAGATAGTTGTTCCTCGCCGCCTGCACTTCGGCGACCGCCTTTTTCATCCGTTCGGCAAACGCATAGTACGTCAGCGGCTTTACGATAAAACCGAGCGCGTCCACCTCGTAACCGCGCACGGCGAGCTGAGCCATGTTGGTTATGAATATCACCGGCGCTTTATCGCCCGTCGAACGCAGTTTATGAGCCGCATCCAGCCCGTTCATGCCGGGCATCTCGATATCGAGCAATATTATATCGCACTTACCGTGATTGCCGCTGATAAAATCTATCCCGTCGGAAAACATAACGACGGACATCTCTTCTCCCGCTCCCTCTGCGAACTTCTTTACGTAAGAAGCTATCTGTGCAGAATACTCGGCATCATCCTCTACTACCGCAACCGTTATCATTGCATCTTCTCCCTTCCGTACCCCACCATACGGGACCGGTATATTATACAACAGATCCCGGCAAATTTCAAGACCCGTATGGGATTTTGGCATAAATTGTATAGTTAGCGGCATAATTAGCAGTCTGACGCGAGACGCATGTCCGGGCGCAATGATACAAACGGGAACGCTTTTCGCTTCGTCACAGACCGAGAAGCCGCTTAAGCAGCGAAAAATCGAAGGAAACTTTTACAGAAGCGCCGTCGGACGCCGCCTTACTTCCCTGCCCCGATACCGTGGACGGCAGAGAATACGCATAGACGGACAGCCGGTGAAGGAGCGTACTTCCGTCGCCGGGCAAGCGGCACGCGCGAGGCGGAACACGTCATCTCACTTGTATGCGCGTATCGGCAGCGCTATGTGCCTTATGGTCCGAACGCCCGTATCAGCCCCTCCGTGCGCCGTCCCGACGAGAGCCAC
>USNB01000086.1 GCA_900555875.1 uncultured Eubacteriales bacterium | reverse complement strand
GGAGGTGGCGCCTGCGCCTTGCGAAGAGGAGACCGATATTTCGCTTACGGCGGACGAGCGGTCCGCGCCCGCAGAGGATGAAAACGTTGTTGCGGAGACCGGACAGCCTGAGCCGGCGGAAGAGGAAAGCGTTGCCGCTGAAACAGAGCCGTCTGAGCCTGCGGAAGCGGAAAACATTGCCGCTGAGATCGAGCAGTCCGCGCCTGCGGAAGAGGAAAACGTTGTTGCGGATGCGGAAGAGGCTTCACCGGCAGCGGACGAAGGATCTGTCGCTGCCGCGGGGCAGGAGAAAGCGGGGAATGCGGATATTGCGAAAGACATGCCCGCCTCGTCGGCAGAAAGACCTAAACACGCGCCCAAAGCGCCCGTCATTTCGGATGACGAGCATGTATCCATCATGGATTATTCGGACAGGGCGAGAGGGACATCCGGCAAGCGTTATGCGTCGGCTTTGCAGATGCCCGGCGCAAAGAGCGGCGAACGCCGCGCGGTCAGCAGACCGGTGGCAGAGCGCGCGGAGCGCGAAGCTGCGCGCGGAGCGGGAACGGGAAGTCCGAGACCGCTGCCGATAACGCGCAAACTCGTCATAACGAACAGGATGAACGTCGTAAATATGTATAACGAGTATCTTAAGGAACGGCGTAAGCAGGAAAAGGGGAATATCTCGGAAACGTCCGCAGGGACGGATGAAGAGAAATAATAAAATAAATTCAAGGTGGGAAAGGAAAGGTTATGTATCAGATAGGGATCGATATCGGAGGTACGACGGTAAAGGCGGGGCTCGTCAAGGAAGGAAGGATATTATCCTGGAAATCCGTCGATACGGACGTCGATGCGGGCGCGGACAAGGTCATAGCGGATATTGCGGGACTTGTCAACGCGCTCAAGGACGATGCGGGCGACAAGGTCATAACGGGTGTCGGCATAGGTTGTCCCGGTGCGGTCAATTCGTGCTCCGGCGTGGTCGACCAGGCGTATAATCTCAAGTGGGAATACGTGCCTCTCGGAGAGAAGATGCAGCGTCTTACCGGTTATCCTACGCGCGTGTGCAACGACGCGAATGCGGCGGCGCTCGGCGAAGCCAAGTACGGCGCGGGAAAAACTTACAAGAGCAGCGTATTCATCACGATAGGCACCGGCATAGGAAGCGGCATCATCATAGACGGCAGACTGTTCGAAGGCAACCAGTCCAAGGGCGCGGAGATAGGTCACGTCGTCATAAAGTCGGGTGGCGAACCTTGCACATGCGGCAGAAAAGGCTGTTTCGAGGCTTATTCTTCCGCCACGGCGCTCATACGCGACACCAAACGCGCTATGCTCAGGAACAAGAACAGCAAGCTGTGGGAAGTGTGCCCCGATATAGAAAACGTGAACGGCAAGACGGTGTTCGACGCCATGCTCATGGACGATAAGGCAGCCAAGCGCGTGTTCAAGAATTACATAACGATGCTGGGCGAAGGGCTCGTCAACATCATAAACGCGCTGCGTCCCGAGGCGATCATCCTCGGCGGCGGAGTATGCGCTCAGGGAGACGTACTTCTTACTCCGCTCAAGAAATACATAGCTCAGTATTCGTTCGGCGAAGGTCCTCATGTGGGGCTGCACACCGCTACGCTCAAGAACGATGCGGGCATCATAGGAGCCGCCGCGCTCGTCGCATGGGCGGACAATTGAAAAACGACGAAATCAACTATCGGAGCACACAAGCCGTTGTCGGCTTGTGTGCTCTTTTCGGATCTTTCTGCATTTCGTGTCGCGGGAAAGACATTTCGCGCCTTATCGTAGACGAGCGCGTCCCGATGTGTTATAATGGAATATAACGATAAAAGGGTGCAGCCGAAGCAAAGGAAGAAAAAGATGATGGTAAGAATAGCCGTAGTGGATGACGAGAAGGAATGCTCTGACATGCTCGTCGCATTCGTCGACAGATACTTCTCCAAGACAGGCGAGCAGTACGAACTGACGGTGTTTGCGGACGGCATGGATTTCGTGTCGTCGTACAAGCCGTGCGACATCATATTCATGGACATCCGCATGAAGGGTCTGAACGGGCTGGACGCCGCGCATACCGTGCGGAAAATGGACGGTGAAGTCGCGATCGTGTTCGTCACCAATATGAAAGACGGTAAGATATCCGGGAACGGTCGTGCTCGCATCCACGTGGAACACCGGTCTCGGCAGAGCGTTCGGCGACGCGATATCACGCGAGGGCGACGCATGGAAGGTATCCGGCTGGTACGCTCCCGGAGCGAATATCCACAGAAACCCCTTCCTCGGTCGTAATTTCGAATATTACAGTGAGGACGGTTTCCTTTCCGCCGCCATGTGCGGAGCGGTCGTAGGCGCGGCGCAGGACAACGGTATGTACTGCTATGTCAAGCACTTTGCGCTCAACGAGCTCGAGCTCAACCGTCATTACGGGCTTTGCACGTGGTCGACCGAACAGGCGATGCGCGAGATATATTTCCGTCCTTTCGAGGCTGCCGTCAAAGACGGGCATTCCACCGGTATGATGAGTTCTTACAACAATATCGGCACGACGTGGGCGGGGGCGAGCAAGGCGCTGCTTACGGATGTGCTTCGCGGCGAATGGGGCTTCATGGGCACCGTACTGACCGATAACAACGAGGAGCACGGTTTCATGAGCATAGAGAAAGCCATTCTTGCCGGCGGCACGACGCTGCTTTACGGCTGGGGCACCAAACAGCTCGAAACGCTCAGTGCGTCGGCGTCCGGACAGCTCCTGATGCGCGAGGCGTGCCATCGGTATCTGTACACGGTGGGCAACAGCTACGCCGTTGGCTATGAATATGAAATGCCGTTCTGGCGTAAGCTCGCTATATGGCTTTCGGTTGCGGCGTACGTGATATTCGCCGCGGGTCTTGCGGTCGGTGTAGTGCTGTTCGTAAAGCGCAGCAAAGCCGAATAAAGAAAAGAGACATAAATAAAAAGGAGGTCTTTCCCTCGGGAAAGATCTCCTTTTCGTCCGTCAGATCTCGTCCAGAGCCAGCGCCGCGTCGTAATAGATATCGACGAGTTTTTCAAGATCGGCTATACGGTAGCATTCGTCCGCCTCATGCATGTGCGTTTCTCTGCCTGGGAACACCGCTCCGAACGCGACGCAGTCGGGCAGCTCTTTTGCGTAAGTCCCCCCTCCGATATGAAGGGGAGCGGATATCGTGTCGCCGGTATGCTTGCGGTAGACGTCCATGAGAGTCTTTACCAGACGTCCGTTTTCGGGCACGACGAGCGGCGGGGCGGAATGAAGCGCCGTTATATCGGTACCTTCGGGAAGCGCCTTCTTCAGCGCTACGAGCGCGTCCTCTGCGGTATATCGTGCAGGCAGCCGCAGATCGAGAACGAGCGTTATCCGTCCGTCCGCATCGAGGGATACGGTTCCGACGTTGAGCGTAGTCCTGCCTGTTTTGTCCTCTTCGCCAAGACCAAGCCGCGCGGGAGCCGACAGGTCGCGCAGCAGTTCTGCCGCGGCGCGCAGTCCGACGTCATTCGGCAGCAGTGCTGAGAGGGCAGGGAGCAGCCTGATTATGGCATTGTCTCCTTTTTCTGGCGCAGAGCCGTGCGCGGATACCCCTCTGCGCTCGAGAACGAGCGTGTCGCCGCTCACAGACAGATCTTCCGCACGAAGCGCGGCAGGCGAGCCTATGCGCAGCAGTGCTCGGCAATGCTCGGGAACGACGTTGGGACGCGTTCCGCCCGTAAGCGAAGCTATGCTGTCCGCAGTTTCTTTGCTGCACGGCAGTGCGACCGATATATGCGCGATGCCTTTTTCGCTCGCCGTTACGGGAAAGTCGGAGTCGGGCGTGAAGGAATATCTCGGGATCTCGCCGCCTGACGAGATGTAGTGCTTTATACACGCAGAACCTTCTTCTTCGTTGCATCCTGCGATCAGCCTTATGCGTCCGCGCAGCTTTCGCTTGTCCGCGGCGAGACGGGCAAGCGCGTACAGACAGGCGACGAGCGGGCCTTTGTCGTCGCTCACTCCGCGTCCGTACATCGTGCCGTCTTTTATGCTCAGGGCGAACGGAGGCGTGGCCCAGCCGTCGCCGGCGGGCACGACGTCAAGGTGCGCGAGCATGCCGGTGCGCAGTTCGCCTTCTCCGTATTCCGCCCATCCGGCATATCCGTCCTTTTCTCCGACAGACAGTCCGAGACGGCGGGCGATGCCGAGGAACGCGTCGAGTGCGCGTCTGTTTTCCTTCCCGAAGGGGGCGCCGGGCAGCGCGGGAGCGGCTACCGACGGTATTGCGACGAGTTCGGTCAGATCCTTTATCATCAGTTGAGTTTCGTGTTTCATGTTTTTATTATATTTTATGCGCAAAGTTATGTCAACTTTATTCGCCAAAACTATTGACAACGGGAAGTTTGGTGTGTATAATATGCGGTATGAACGCAGTATGTTTAACGGGCAACCGTCCGCACAAACTGCCCTTCAGAGAGGGCGGCAGGGAGTATGAACTCCTGAAGGAGCGTATGCGCTCTGCCGTTGTGGAACTTATCGGCGAGGGCTATACGCATTTTATCACGGGTATGGCTCTCGGATCCGATACGTGGTTCGCGGAATGCGTCATCGATCTCATGGACGTATATCCCGGCATAGCGCTCGAGGCAGCCATCCCTTATGCGGGACAGAGAGACAGCCTTGCCGCGGCGGACAGGTTCAGGTACGACGCGATACTCGCAAAGTGCGAAAAGGTCACCGTTCTCGGTACGGAATATACCAAATACTGCATGAACAAGCGCAACCGGTATATGGTGGATAATTCCGACGTGGTCCTGGTGGTGCTGTATTCGGAGACGGGCGGTACGGCGAATACCGTCGCATATGCGCGAAAAAAGGGCAAGCGGATAATCGATCTTTCTCTCAGATAAAGAGATCGTTGTCACGCAGGCTTTCAGTCGAATAGTAATATAATAAATAAATCGGCCGGTATGCGGTCGAACAGGAGATCTGTCACATATGGAGAAAAAAACGTATATACTCTGCCCGAGATGCGAGCTCAATTACATGGATTCGAGGGAAAAGTATTGCGACGTATGCAAAGCCGAGCTTGGGATCGGCGAGGCAAGTTTTCTTCTTCCCGAGGAAGAGGACGAATCCGAAGGCAAGCTCTGCCCCATCTGTCACACCAACTATTGCGAAGACGGAGAGGATATGTGCATAGAGTGCAAAAAGGAGCGCGCCGCAAAGGATAAGGAAGAAGAGGAGACCGATAATTGGCACGACGACGATGAAGCCGTTGCCGAAATGGATGACGATATCATGGAAAAATACCTCATGGGTGAAGAAATCCCTATCGGAGATCTCGACGAAGAAGAGGAACAGGAAGAGGACGAAACGCCCGAAGCCGACGACTTCGAATACATCAACCCCGACGATTTCTCCGGGGACGACGATGACGAAGACGACGATGAGGACGACGGTACTTTCTGATATGGCTTATAAAAAAGCGCGCCGCAAGGCGCGCGGACTGACGCTCAAATACATCTATGTAAAAGAACTGGGAAAGCGGGGCGCTGCCCATATCCATATGATGATGTCAATCTGCACGCCGCAGGAATTAAAGCAGTGCTGGACAAAAGGCGGCATAGACATGAAGCCGCTGTACAGCAAAGGAGATTACAAAGGTATAGCAAGGTACTTTATCAAGGCGGCA
>USNB01000085.1 GCA_900555875.1 uncultured Eubacteriales bacterium | reverse complement strand
ATGGCGGCGAGCCGCTTGGGCGGAGGAGGACTGCTCGTCTCCAACGACGCTGACAGGAAGCGCGCCGAGACATTGAGGGACAATATAGTGACCGCGGGCTATACCGACGTGCTCGTCACGTGCATGCGCGCGGAGCGGCTGCCCGAGGTATTCGGCGGCGTGTTCGACGTAGTGATCGCCGACGCGCCGTGCTCGGGCGAGGGTATGATGAGAAAGGAACCGCAGGCGGCGTTCGACTGGTCGCCCGCCAATATCTCCGCATGCGCCGAGCGGCAGAAGCGCATACTGCTCGCCGCCGATAAGTGCCTTAAAGAGGGCGGGCTGCTCGTGTATTCGACGTGCACTTTTTCGCGCGAAGAGGACGAGGACAACGCCCGCTTCATGATAGAGCGCGGGTATGAAGAGGTGACCGTAAACGATCCTTATCTCGACGCGGCGCACTGCGAGACAGGCTATAAATTCTATCCGCACCGCTACACAGGCGAGGGGCAGTATTTCTGCCTGCTGCGCAAGACGACTGCGGGCGCGCCGGCGGTGCGGCACAAGCGGCTTTCCGCGGCGGGAAATAGCGACGTTAAAAAGTTGTCCGACGTGCTGGACATAAGCGGACTGCAGATCGCGCGCAGCGGTGACATTCTGTTTTCGCCCGCGCTGGATGCCGACCTGCCCTGCCTTATGAACGGCGTGATGCTCGCACTGCCCGAAAAGGACGGCAGACTTACGTTCGCGCACCAGGCGGCGACCGCGTTCGGCGGCAGGTTCCGTGCGCGGGAAGAACTCACGCTCGGCGACGAGCGCATAGCGGCATATCTGCGCGGCGAGGAGATCGACGGGGACGCTAAGGGATGGTGCGCCGTATGCGCGGACGGCTATTCGCTCGGCCTCGGCAAGGGGTCGGGCGGCAGGATAAAGAACAAATACCCCGTGCGCCTGAGGACGAAGAGATGAAAACTATACCGGCGGCGGATGATGGGGAAACAGTTATCCCCGGGCGGCAGACTATCCGTCATACTGAAACTGCCCGAAGCGGAATAGCAGAAAAAACGCACCCGAGTTCGGGTGCGTTTTGTATATGCTTTAATCGGTTTTGCGCTTCGGTGCGTTATCTTTAATCAGCTTTGCGTTTCGGCTCGTTCGGGCTCCAACAGCTCGTAACGGGCGAACGCCGTGCGGCGGACGGCGGCGATGAACAGATACAGCCCCGCGAGCGCGGACACGACTGCCATTATCGCTATGGACGGCGCGTCCCAATTGCTGCCCTCCGCGACGTCATACGTCACCATTGTGCCGCCTACGTCATACAGCGCGTGCGCGACTATGCCGGGCAGTACGGAGCGCGTCAGGAGCAGCACGGCGGCGAACATGCAGCCCGTAAGGAAAGTATAGCCTACCTGCATGAGAGTGCCGCCGAAAGACGCTCCGGCAAAAAGATTGAAGATGTGAAAGAGCGCGAATATCGCGGAGGACAGCACGGCGGACAGCACTCCGGCATATCTTTTTTCTTTCATATAGCCGAACAGGAACGGGAGCAGCACGCCTCTGAACGCACATTCCTCGAACGCTCCTATCGCCACGCAGTTGACGAGATACAGCGCCGTCACGCCCGCGTTCGCGGTATATGTCAGTTCTCCGCCGATAAGCGTGAAAAACGGAAAGTTCGCGACCGCGACTGCGACCGACGCTGTGAAAGCGATGACGCCGCCCTTTATCCTCGGCTTCAGCAGTCTGCCGTATCCGGCGAGCGCGGCAACGCATGCGAACGCGGCGGCGAGCATTATACGTTCGGACGCGCTCAGCGCGAGGGTGAACGCCGTCGGGGGCTGCCCGTCGTAAAGCGCGGAATTCGCGACCGTTTCGAATACGATCAGCGCTATGCTCGCCGCATACGCGACGATGGCGGCGATAAGCGGCAGCCTACGCTTTTTGTCGTGAGTTTCCATATCGTAATTATTATACAGCAGTATCGCGCCAAACGCAAGCGATTATCCCGTCGGTGCGCGGAAGGGAAAACGGTTGACAGTGCAGGACCGCGGTGTTATAATATC
This sequence comes from uncultured Eubacteriales bacterium, assembly GCA_900555875.1. Classification (GTDB taxonomy): domain Bacteria; phylum Bacillota; class Clostridia; order Christensenellales; family Pumilibacteraceae; genus Protoclostridium. The sequence goes on along the minus strand of USNB01000085.1, from coordinate 3,710 downwards.
CGAAAACGAGAGGGGAGACGGAGATGAGCGATGGCTAAGGTCCCTGCAAAATGCACGCAGTGCGGCGCGAATATAGAGATCGACGATGCGGCGGACGCCGGGATATGTCCGTATTGCGGCACTGCGTTCGTCACGCAAAAAGCGATCAACAATTATAATACGTATGTGACTGCGCATATCACGGTCGACGGAAAAGACGCGGACGAGATGTTCGGCCTCGTCGGAGCGGCAAAGCTGAACGAGGCGAAAGAAAAGTGCAGACGCTTGCAGGCAGCGGGGATGCGCACCGAACTCGTCGACGAAGCGGAAAAGATCATGAAGGAATATCCGGACGAGCCTGCGGGGTATGCTTATGCCATGACGGGCTTTGACGAGTATGCCGCCTACGGTACGGAGCGCTATGCCGGCATGCTGAATGCCCGTGCTTCTCATGCGCTTTTATGGCAGCCTCTGACGCCGCATTACGTTCATCCGCTGACCATATGCTATGAACCGCTCGTGAAATTGACGAACGCTTCGCCGTCGGCAAAAGCCGAATATGCCGGAGTGCTCGAACGCGTTCGCGCCATAATCTCCGATTACGACGCGCTGATGATAAAAAAATTGTCCAAAGCCGTCGTTATGTGGGCGGCGCTCGCCGGAGCGTTCCTGCTCCTGGCGCTGGCAGGCTTCGTGCTTTATCTGACGGTAAATCCGTTTTTATCGCATTGACGGCGGGCTTCGGCGTGATGGGCGTGGTTTTTCTGCTGTTTATGTCTCTGCGGATAAAACAGGCGAGAACTTACACCCGGACCGCGCCGCCAAATAATAAAAGATGAATTTAAGCGATACGACGTGTGATTTTACGCGTCCCGCAAGGAGGACCTTGCGGGACGCGTTTTTCGTTTGGGTGAATTATACTATTAAGTGCAACAGTAGAGAGAAAAAAAGGAGTTCATACAAATCTGTGGTAAAATAGAGTTGCAAAACCATTTACACAAGAGGAGATCTGTATGAACTATAAACATTTTACCATAGAAGAACGTTGTTGTCTACGAGAATACTATGTTAAAGGAAAAAGTTATAGGGAAATCGCGAGATTGCTCGGAAGAAACGTCAGCTCGGTATCCGGGGAGTTAAGACGGAACTGTACGTTCTTCAGGGATATACCGAGATACTATCGTCCACGCGATAACGTCTTATATATATAAGAGAGTCAGGCGAATCGTAGCGTACGCTTTCGTATCCGTTTTTTCCCAACAGAATTTTCATCATCATCAACCCGTATCGTGTATTATAAAATGATTATAACATGCGATCGTATATTTGTCAATACCGAAAATCCGTCCGGCATATAAGAAAAGGAGGCTTCTCGTCGCAGGAAGCCTCCTTCGCATATGACCGTTTTTTCGGGGTGCAGCGCTCAGATAAATTCGTTTATGAGCTTGACGAATTCGCCGGGATTTTCGGGATCGATGCCCACGGTGAGCGCCGCTTCCGTATAGAGCAGTACGCAGAGCTTGCCGAATTTAGGTTTATCCGTTTCGGAGAGCGAGCGGAGAAGCGAGAACATGCGGTGTTCGGGATTGAGCTCGAGCACGTATTCCGCGCGTATCTTTTCGTTGCCCGGCATGGACGCGAGCACTTTCGCCATTTCGATGGACAGTTCGCCTTTGGCGGACAGTCCGCTCGCATAATCGCCGAGCATGGTCGACAGTCTGACTTCCGACACGTTGCCGGACAGCGCGTTTTTCACCTCGTCGAGGAGAGACTTGTTGTCCGCCGCCTGCTTTTCCGCTTCCGATTTTTCCTCGTCGGTCGCGAGATCGAGCGAATCGGACGAAACGCTTTTAAGCGCCTTTTCGTCGTACTTATCCATGAGTTTGACGACGAATTCGTCCACGTTGTCCGTGAGCAGGAGCACGTCGTAGCCTTTGCCGACGACTGCGGTCACCTGGGGCAGGGAACCGAGCGAAACGACGTCCGATCCCGAAGCGTAATAGATATCCTTCTGCTCCTCGGGCATGGCTGCGACGTACTCTTTGAGCGATACCGTCTTGCCCTTTGCCGTCTTGTAGATGAGGAGATCCTTTATCTTCGGAAGGTTCATGCCGAAGCCCTCGTATGCGCCGAACTTGAGCGTTATGCCGAAGTTGGCGAAGAACTTTTCATAATCTTCGCGGTCGCTTTCCATCCATTTGGCGAGTTCTCCGAGCAGCTTTTTTTCGAGCGTCCTGGCGATCTCCTTGAGCTGGCGGTCGTGCTGGAGCATCTCACGCGAAATATTGAGCGAGAGATCGGACGAATCCACGACGCCGCGCACGAAGCCCAGCCAGTCGGGCAGCAGTTTTTCGCAGGTATCCATTATGAGCACGCCGTTCGAATACAGCTTCAGCCCGCGTTTGAACGCCTTGGTATAATAGTCGAAAGGCGGGCGGGAGGGGATGAACAGCAGCGCGGTGAAGCTCACCGTTCCTTCCATATTCGCCGTTATGATGCGCGCGGGAGCGTCGCCCTCGCCGAAATTATCCGTATAGAAGTCGTTGTATTCTTCGTCCTTTACGTCGGCGCGGCGGCGTTTCCAGATGGGAACCATGGAATTGAGCGTCTCGATCTCCGTTTCGGTTACCGGTTTGCCGTCGTCCGTCTTCTTGTCCGTATATTTCACGACGTCCGTCATGATGGGGTAGCGGATGTAATCCGAATAATGCTTGACGAGCGAACGTATCGTGTATTCTTCGAGATACTGCGAGTAGTTTTCGCCGTCCGCGTCTTCCTTGAGCCTGAGGATCACCGTCGTGCCGCTCGTTTCGCGCTCGGCGTCCGTTATCTCATATCCGCTCGCGCCTTTGCTGACCCACTTGTGCGCTCCGGCTTCACCGTATCTGCGGCTGATTACGGTCACTTCGTCGGCTACCATGAAACAGGAATAGAACCCTACGCCGAACTGCCCGATAAGCTCTTCGGCGGCGCTCTTGTCCTCCGACTTTTTCTTGAATTCCAGGGTGCCGCTCTTTGCTATCGTGCCGAGATTGCTTTCCAGCTCCGCCGCGCTCATGCCTATGCCGTTATCGTCCACGGTGAGCGTGCGCGTTTCGCGGTCGCGCGTTATCATGATGCGGAAATCCCTGCGCGCGTCCTCATCCGTCAGCGATATGAAATGCAGTTTGTCTATCGCGTCCGACGCGTTGCTTATGACTTCGCGCAGGAATATCTCCTTGTTCGTATAGATCGAATTGATCATGAGGTCGAGGAGCTTTTTGCTCTCCGCCTTGAACTGTTTGAGTGCCATTCGTTATGCCTCCTTTATTTCAAAACGTATTGTACATCAATCTCGCCCGATTGTCAACCTTCGGAACGGATCCGCCGTCATGCTCGGGAATATGAAAAATTTTTTGCAAATATGTGATACAAAAATCGAATTGTGGACAGACAGTTGTCCACAATAGTGTGCTATTATACACGTGGAATTAGAATATATGTTCTAAAATTTATTTCCCATAAGGGGGAGCACATGGAAAGATTTGCGATAGCCGCGGCAAAGCTCATGCCGAGGCTGGATCGGCTTGCCGCGCGAACGGACGCACAGCTCGAGCGCACTGCGGCGGATACGACTCTGACGACGGGGCAGGCTATAGATCGCATGCTGGAGCTGACGGAGCGCAAGCGCGCGATAGTGGGACTGGCGGCGTTATATGAGCGTATGGTCGGAGTGCTGCGCCCGCGCGAAC
>USNB01000084.1 GCA_900555875.1 uncultured Eubacteriales bacterium | reverse complement strand
AAGGAAGACGGACCATGATGTGGATCGTCGTCGCGCTTCAGCTTCTCAACGAAGTCGATACTCAAATCATGCTGATAACCACGGGACAATGGGCGCTCGCAGATCTTCCGCTGCAGTTGTGCAGCCTTACCGAATTCATATTTCTCGCGCACGTCATACACCCGTCCAAATCGCTGTCGGCGGTAGTGTACGGCGTCGGTTATCCCGCTGCGGCATTGGGGCTTGCTCTTCCCACGTGGAGCGTCCTGCCCGTATGGAACTTCGCATCCATACACAGTTTCGTGTTCCATTTCCTGATGATATTGTATACGTCCATGGTGCTCGCAGACGGCTACCGTCCGCGCTTTGCCGACCTTAAAGGCGCCGCGCTGCCGCTCGCCGCAGGACTGATAGGCATATTCGTATTCAATAAGCTTTCCCGCACCGATTTCCTCTATATGAACGGCGGTAAAGGAGTAGGTTTTCTCGAAGCGCTCGTGGGAGTGTTCGGCGAATACGGTTATCTCTTTATCTTCCCCGTTCTGCTCGCGGTCATCTGGACGGCAATGTTCCTGCCTTTCGAAATATATGCGAGGAAAAAAGAGAAACGGGAACGAAAAGAAAAAACGACTACCATCCGGCTGTGACCGACCGCAGCCGGATATATTTCCGGATATAAAACACATACGCCCGAAAACGCCATGCACCCCCAAAATTTTTTTGGGGGTGCATTTCAGTCGGTCTGTGCGCTTTTATTATATTGTATGACCGGAACGGATCGCATTTCGCGGCGCTCTTAAGATCGTAACGCAGCGGAAGCACTTGCGATCCGACCGCCAGCGCGGCTCTTGCTCCCCTGATCGACCACGCCTCCCCGCGCACCGGCGCAGGGAGGCGTGAAACCGTCATACGGCTGTTATTACATCGATCAAAGGGCGCGGATGCTCTCCACCGGCACTTTCCTTGCCGCAAAGAATACGGGAAGGATCGTTCCTATGAACGCCACCACAAGGGCGATACCAAAGACTATTAGGCCGTTGATAAAGCCGAAATTCAGCAGCTGTATCGCTATCGCAGAGGATGCAGTCACCGTATTGATGATAAAGCATGCGACTATCGCCGCGACTATCGCGAGCACGCCGCATATGATCGCTATCATAAGGCTCTCGCAAATGAAGATCTTGAACACGTCCGATCCCCTTGCGCCCACCGCGCGCAGGATACCTATCTCCTTGCGCTTATCGGAGATGGATACCGAGATGTAGTTGAACAGCAGTAATGCGCTTATCACAGCCAGCACTGCGCCGATTATCGCGAACACAAAGGACATGTCGTCGAACATCCTGGCGGCACTGGCGGCATCGTTGTAGGATGTGTTATTCAGCATGACCATATTTGTACCGTCTTCGCTCACATCCAGCATATACATGAGCGCGTCGTAAGAAGCCGACTCTACATTCGCGATAAGAGCGGAATATCTTCCGTCTGCGGGCGGGACATAATCGGATTCTATTATCGTCTCTCCGATATAATAGCTTCCGCATGTTTCGCCGATATCCTCAAAAGTCTCACGCGACATCACATATCCGTAGCTTCTTTCGCTACGATAGAAAACTCCGAGTATAGTCAGTGCGTTCGAGTCATCAGGTTCAGATGTGTTGATGTATAATTTATCATAAGGCAGGAATTCATACGTTATTCCGTATTCTTCCCAATGTCCGTTTACGACATATTCATCCCAATCGGTCTTAAGTCTGTTCAAAACGAATTCAATATCTTCTTCATCCGGTGTGCTATCGTAATAATTATTTAAGACATTTTCGAAACTGATTCGTTCTTCCTCATTGAGGTTCTGGTTACAATAGTTATCATAATACAACACTTCTTCCGGGTAATCGGGATCAAAGACAGGTACGGGCGCATCATACAGATATCTCGCCATTTGACTGAAATCGTCTGCATTTATATATACCTGGCGAGAACCCACTGTCGGATCCGTTACCTCACCGCACGTATCGAATGAATAGAACTTATACGCATCGTCAAGCATGGACGGAAAAATCACACTCATCTGATCCGAATAAAAGTCGCTCGGGATAAAGCCGATATAATAATATACATCGTTGATATAAGCGTTCGAATCATCGTAATATCCGTTGAAATCCGTAAACTCCGGATATTCGTCGGCAAACACGGGAGAAACGTAAAGCAGACTGTTCAGATCGGTACGCATATAATGGTCCATATCTATGCCGCCGTCTCCACTCGTTTCTCCCTGCTGTCCGCCACCCATACCATCGCTTTCTTTAAGCGAATCGTATTCCGAAGGTATCTCGCCGACATTATATACCGCCGTTATCTTGAGCGTTATATCACCTGAACTGCTGTAAAAACTTATGTACTTGCCGATCACATTTTCGTCTACCTCTCCGTCGACGGTCACATCCTCACCAGGCTCATACCTGAGATCCTCGTAACTCATATCCGGATCGTCGACCACACTCCAATCATTGGGCTCACGCAGACCGTTACTTTCGATAATTACGTCATACATATAACGGGATATCGCGACTTCGTTAGCCTTTTCGGGCGCCGTACCCGCAAGGATATATTCGCCGCCGACGTTTTCGGTAAGAAATTCGCTGCCGACATCAGTGAATCCTATCGGCGTATGCGACCAATAAGACGACATCGTATTGCCGTTAAGATTGTTGCAGTTCATGTAATCCTGATACCAGATACCGGCGAATTTTATATCCTGCGCTCCTGCGGAATAATCGGCAAGTTCATCTGCCGTTATTTTCGCAGGACGCGTATTAACATCCGAATAAGATGACTCGTGTAATTCCCCGTCATAATAATTTATCGAACGATTCGTATACGTTATATCATATTCTTTTTGCAATATGAACGAAGTGTAGCTGCTGCCGTCAAGCGCCACGGCTACGGAATAATTCATATCATACATCATCATCGTCGACATGACGCCGAATAAGCCGAAGGCGAGGATGGAGATGAATATCGTGAGGATGAGACGGACGGGCTTGGTCTTGAGACCGCTCGCGCCCATGCGGAGCGCGTGACCCATGGGCAGACGGGATTTGATAAATTTGGTCTGCCTGCCGTCATAGCCTACCGTCTGTATGTCCGACGGTTTCGTAGCGGCGAAATATTCGCTGCTGCCGTCGGCGGATATATTATTCGCGCGTTTGAAACTGTCTACCTTACGCTCGTCCGCGGAGATTATCGTCTCAGAGCCGGCGGGCGCATGCTCTATCATAGCGCGGATCTTCTCGAGCTCGGCATCCGTCAGACGCGTACCGCCGCGCACGCGCAGAGTGTCGTCCGCGATCACGCTGACATTCGCGGAAAGTGCGCGCGCAGCCGCGTAGTTCTTGGTCACGTCGGAGATGATCTTTCCGTCCTTCATCTCCACTATGCGGTCGCCGTACTGCTCGGCAAAATCGAGATCGTGCGAGACCACTATGACGAGCTTTTCGCGCGACAGCTTCTTGAGCGTATCCATGACGTCCTTGCCCGTCTTGGAATCGAGCGCGCCCGTAGGCTCGTCCGCCATGATTATCTCGGGATCCTTGATGAGCGCGCGGGCGATAGCCACCCTCTGCTTCTGTCCGCCGGACAGCGTGTTGGGTTTGCGATGCCCGTATCCCACGAGATCCACCTGCTCGAGGAGGGCGTTCACGGCTTCCTTGTCGTTCTTCTTCCCCTGCAGCTGGAGCGCGAGCGCGATGTTCTGTTCGACGTTGAATTCGTTCAGGATGTTATACTCCTGGAAGATAAAGCCGATGAACGTGTTGCGATAGCTGTCGAAATCGGATGCGGAGAAATCCTTACTGCTCTTGCCCTTGACGATTATCTCGCCGCTGTCCGGTCGGTCGAGACCGCCCGTGACATTGAGGAGCGTGGATTTACCCGATCCGCTCTTGCCGAGTATGAACACCATGCCGCGCTCGGGAAAATCTATGCTCACCCCGTCAAGCGCCTTGGTGACAACTCCGCCCTTAGTCTTGTAAGACTTTGTCAGTTCTCTTACGGATAACATGTCGTCTCCTTATAATGATATTATTTTATTGCCGTACTCATGTGTTATACCCCCCCCCCACCTTGAGGCACAATACAATCATATCACTCCCATGCAAAAAATGCAACCGTTTTTCGGGCGGGCGGGAAATCTTCACTCGCGCCGCAGGCGCCCTCTTTCCTGTCCCGAAATAGCGGACGGCGCAGAGTGGGGCTCAGGGCGTGGGCAGGAGAGGAAATTTACTACTGTCGGTGAGCAAGCGGTAGCGCGAACCGGAGTAAATGACCGAGCACGTAGTCGCCATCAGCCCGCTATCCGCCGTCCCCCAAAAAGGATAAAATAATAAAAACGGCGAAGATCGCCGTTTTTATTATTTACTCTATAGTCGCCTTTATACGCCTTATCCCCGCGCTCGAGGACTGCTCTTTGAGTATCTTGAAGTGCCCGAGATCGCCGGTGTTCTCGGCGTGAGGTCCTCCGCACACCTCGGTGGAATAATCGCCCATGATGTACACCTTGACGCGTTCACCGTATTTGTTTTCGAAATGCGCTTCCGCGCCCAGCGCTTTCGCCTCGTCCAGCGTCATTTCCTTGCATACCACCGGAACTTTGGCTGCTATCGCGGCGTTGACCTCGTCTTCCACCGCCTTTATCTCGTCAGGGGTGAGCGGCCGCGGGAAGTTAAAGTCGAAACGCAGACGTTCCTCCGTGATGTTGCTTCCCCTCTGCGACACGCCCGAATCGTGAAGAACTTTCTTGAGCGCGGCGTGAAGAAGGTGCGTGGCGGTGTGCAGCTTGACCGTGCGTTCGCGGGTGTCCGCAAGACCCGCCTTGAACTTATGCTCCGCGCCCGCCTGGCTCTTCGCCTGATGTTCTTTGAACGCCTTTTCAAACCCCTCGAGATCCACTTTAAGCCCCGCTTCCTTCGCAAGTTCCGCGGTCATCTCTATAGGGAAACCGAAAGTATCATACAGTTTGAAAGCCGTATTTCCGGCTATCGTGTCGCCGACAAGATGGTCGCGGATCGCTTCGAAACGTTTCATTCCGCTGACGATCGTCTTTTCAAAGCGCTGCTCTTCGGCATTTATCTCTCCGATCACGCGTTCCGCGTTGCGGCGAAGTTCGGGATATACGTCTTCATACTCGGCTATCACCACCTCGGCGACTTTGCCGAGGATCCCCGTGCCGGCGCCGAGCTGCTTTACGAAGCGTATCGCGCGGCGAAGCAGACGGCGGAGGATATAGCCCTGATCGACATTGGAACATACCACGCCCTTTTCGTCGCCTATTATCATGACGGAAGTGCGGATATGATCGGCTATGACGCGTATCGCCTTTGTGGTCGCTTCGTCCGATCCGTATTTTTTGCCCGTCAGCTCCTCTATCTTGCCTATTATGGGAACGAAAAGATCCGTGTCGTATACGCTGGAAACTCCCCACAGCGTCTTGACGGTACGCTCGAGTCCCATACCCGTATCCACGTTCTTCTGTTTGAGCGGTTCGTACGCACCTTCCGCAGTCTTATTATACTGCATGAACACGTCGTTCCATATTTCGAGATATTTGCCGCAGTCGCATGCGGGCGAGCATTCGGGAGAACATGCGGGTTTTCCCGTATCGATGAACATCTCGGTATCCGGTCCGCAAGGTCCCGTCGTGCCGGCAGGTCCCCACCAGTTATTGGACTTAGGCAGGAACCATATACGTTCTTTGGGTATGCCCGCTTTTTCCCAATAAGCCGCGGATTCGTCGTCGCGCGGACAGTCGTCGTCGCCCGCAAACACCGTCACGCTTATGCGCGAAGGATCTATGCC
>USNB01000083.1 GCA_900555875.1 uncultured Eubacteriales bacterium | reverse complement strand
CTCCACCTTCGGTCTGCCTGCGGCGAACACGGGGGAAACTTCCAGCATATGCGCGGCAAGCTCGAGATCCCTGCCGCCGGCGAAATCGTAAGTATAATCTTCGAGAAAGGCGGTGCCGCCCTTTCTGCCCTCCGCCATGCGGCACAGCGTCGCCATAAGAGCCGCCGTCTTGTAGTCGCCCTCGGCGGCAAACCCTATGCCGTCCGCCATCATGTTCTGCACCGCAAGCCCGGGCAGACTCCGCAGCCCGTACAGATCCTGAAACGTGTCCGTAAACGCGCCGATGCGCCCGGCGGCGACGAAACGGCGGAGCGCGACCTCGCACCTTGCCTGATCTCTTACCGCCGCAAGATCGTCCGTACACATCTCATACCTTCCGGCGTACTCTTTCATCTTGTCACTTATCTCCTTGTCGGAGACGCTTTTCATGATATCCGCGATATCGCCTATGCCGTAATAATTGACGCTCCAGCCGTAACGTATCTCGCTCTCCACTCTGTCGCCGTCCGTTACCGCCACATCCCGCATGTTGCCGCCTATCATCGCAACGCGCAAGCCGCGCGAAGCGTCGATACCGAGCGCGACGTCGGCGAATTTCCGCACAGAAGAAACCACGCGCCCGTCGCGGTAATATCCGGCGACGATCTCCCGCGCGACGCCCAGCCGCGCGCATATGAATCCGAACTCGCGGTCGCCGTGCGCGGACTGATTGAGGTTCATGAAGTCCATATCGATCCCGTCGTACGGCAGCGCTTCGTTGAACTGCGTGTGCAGATGCAGCAACGGCTTATGCAGTACCTGCAATCCGCGTATCCACATCTTCGCAGGCGAGAACGTATGCATCCACACGATGACGCCCGCGCAGTCGGGATCCGCCGTCGCCTTCGCGCACACCGCGAATATCTCATCGGCGTTCCTTACGACGGGCTGCGCTTCCACCGCCGTCCTGCCGACCGCTTGCGAGAGATATGCCGCGATTTCTCTTCCGTCCGCGTCCGCACGCGCGAGAACTTCTTCGCCATACAGATCCTGACTGCCTGTTATAAAATAAAGTTTTTTCATGTCCTACCTCTTCTTTTGTCCGTAATATGCGTTTGCGCCGTGCTTGCGCAGATAATGTCTGTCCAGCAAAAAACCGGGCACGCGCTGCGGCGCGACGCTGACGTTTTCCGTTATGAACGCCATTTCCGCCGTCTTTTCGAGCACCGTGGCGTTATACACCGCCTCGTCCGGATCTTTTCCCCATGCGAACGGCCCGTGATGCCCGACGAGAACTCCGGGCACCGCCGCCGCGTCGTCTATCGTCTCGTTAATGACCTTTCCCGTGTTTTTCTCGTAATCGCCGGATATCTCCTCCTCGGTGAGCGGGCGCGTACACGGCACGTCTCCGCGGAAATAATCGGCGTGCGTCGTTCCGTATGCGGGAAGACTGCGGCACGCCTGCGCATATGCCGTCGCGTATGTCGAATGCGTATGCACGACTCCGCCTATCCCGGGATGCGCCTTATACAGTTCGAGATGAGTGGGCGTATCGCTGGACGGACGGTAATCGCCGTATACGACATTGCCGTCCATATCCACGACCACGATGTCGTCCGCGGTCATTTTGTCATAATCCACTCCGCTGGGCTTGATCGCGACCAGTCCGCGTTTGCGGTCTATCCCGCTGACGTTCCCCCATGTGAAAATGACCAGCCCGTTTTTCACGAGCGCAAGATTGGCTTCATACACGCGCTTCTTAAGCGCCGCTATCTCATCGTCCGTTTTACGTTCGGAATATGCCGCAACGGCTTCGCGCACTACGGGAAGCCCCCGCTCGTAATCCGCCATGAAGCGCGCCATACCGCGCACCGTCTCGCCGTCCGGAGATACTGCCGTCGTCTTTACGCCCGCGAACACGTCGTCCAGCATCCCGCACAGCGAAGTTCCGCCGCTCATGGCAAACTCCGCAAGCAAAGCCATTCCCCATGCTCCGCCCTCGCCCGCGTTCTCCGCCACTTCCACCGGAGCGCCTGCCGCCGCCGCGAGAAATTTCTGCGGCGCTCCTTTCGTTCGGAATATCCCGCCGTGAGCGACGATGCGCTCTGCCGTTATGCCGTCGGCGCGCAGACCGTCCATACCGAGCTTAAGCGCGGCGAACGCCGAATAAAGATGCGCCCGCATGAGATTCGGAAGGCTGAGCTTATCCTCCGTCCGTCTCAGGAGCATGGGTCTGCCCTCGGCTATGCCCGTTATGTCTTCGCCCGAAACGCAGTTATACGCGATCAGACCTCCGCAGTCGGGTTCGCCCTCCAGCGCTTCGGAAAACAGAAACGAATACAATTCGTCCTTATCTTTCACTCCTCTCGCCTCGGCGAACACGTCCGCCCACGCATTGAGATCGGAAGTGCAGTTGTTGCAATGGACCATCACTGCGATATCGCCCGCGGGCGTCGCGACTACGTCCGTACTGCGGGAAACGGACGGTCTGCGCCCGGAAACGACGGTCGCGAATACCGAAGTGCCCGCAGACACGTTTCCCGTCCCGACGCGCACGCAATTCGTCGCTACCATGCCCGTACCCGCGTCTCCCTCGGGCGGGCAGAGAGGCACGCCCGCTTCGAGATCGCCTTCTTCGTCCAACCACGCGGCGCCGGCGGCGGTGAGCCTTCCTGCTTCTTTGCCCGCAGCGAGCGGACGCGGCAGTATGTCCGTTATGCGGTAAGGCATACCGCGTTTTTTCAATAAGCAGTCCGTGACCTCCGTCATATACGGATCATATTCCATGCCGAGTACGGGAAACATGCCGGACGCTTCGCCTATGCCCGCAACGTGCTCGCCCGTCAGTTTCATATGCACGTAACCGGCAAGCGTGGTCAGCCTGCGGATGTGCCCGGTATGCTCCTCGCCGCCGCGCACGGCGTGCCACAAATGAGCGACGCTCCACCTTGCGGGGATATTGAACCCGAATGCGCGCGTCAGTTCCTCCGCCGCCTCCGCCGCGCAGTTATTGCGCCACGTGCGGAACGGTACGAGCGGCGTTCCGTCATCGCCGAGCGGAAGATAGCCGTGCATCATGCCGCTTACGCCGATATATTCCGGCCGCGCGAGAGTAAAGCCGCACCGCTCCTTCACGTCTTTTTTGAGCGCTGCCCAGCATTCACGGACGGCGCGCGTTATATCGTCATACGAGTACGTCCATATGCCGTTTTCGAAACGATTCTCCCACACGCTCACGCCCGACGCAAGCACTTTTCCGCGCCCGTCGGTCATTATTGCCTTTACCCGAGTCGATCCGAGTTCTATACCGACCGCGCAGCCGGCAGCGTTTTTGTTTCCGGTCGTTTTCATATATATACCGTAACACAAAGCGTGCGGTCATGAAAGAATTTTACCGTCTGAAAGTAGACATTTTCAGTCGTCATTTGTTATAATATATGCAAAAGAAAGGGGGTAAACGGAATAATGTTGGCAAAACGCGAACTCCGAAAGTATGCCGGCGACATACGCGTATGGGTGGGAAAATACAAAAACCTCACCAATCTCCCGCACTGGCACGACGACTGTGAGATAATATTCGCCGAAAGAGGCGGCGCGGAGATCACGGCGGGCGATGAACTGATAACGCTTCCGGAAAACGGAGCGGTATTCGTCGGACCGCGCACGGTACACTGCATCCGGGGCGACGCCGGCAGCGTACTCGCGTTTTTTCTGTTCGACGGATCGCTCGCGGAGAAAGTGCTCGGCACGCGCACGCTCGCATCTCACCTTCTCGGCGGACATTACGGACTGAAAGAGCTGTACGACGTCATAGACGACGAATTATCCTCAGCCGATCCGCTCAAAGCGCTGTCCGCGGACAATCGCGTAGAACGGCTGGTCATAGACATATTCTCGAACGAGCAGCTCCTCGGCGAAGAGCGTCCCGAGGATCGTATGTCGGAACGCTATAAGAAGCTGCTCGAAGATATCGACGAGCGATATGCGGACTACACGCTGGAAGAGGCGGCTGCATTCACCGCTCTCAGCCCGTCTTATTTCTCCAAATTCTTCAAGCGTATGGCGAACATGACGTTCTCGGCATATCTCAATCTCACGAGAGTGGAAAAGGCGATAGAAATGATCCGCTCATCCCGTATGACGATGACGGAGATCGCCATCGCCTGCGGCTTCGGCACGATACGCAATTTCAACCGCGTGTTCAAAGAGATCACGGGCTTCTGCCCGCGCAAACTGCCATCGGGCTACGACTCTTTCGGACTGCATCCCACATACGGAGTGGACGATACTTTCGATCCCACGTCCGCAGGTTCCGAGCTTCTTCCTCCGCGATCGGGAGCATCGGGATCCGCGACGTAAACAAAGAGACAGACGCGCTCTTCCGGCATACGTCGGAATATGCAAAAGCGCGGCGCCGGCATGTCCCGGCGCCGCGCTTTTCACAAAAACGTCACGCTTTGCGCGTGAAAAAATTTATCCTTCCGTCAGCCCGGCAGACTGTTTCCCGGATATATGTTCGGGCGCAAGCTCCAGCATGCAAAGCGACGGCATGAAACGCCCGATCTCGCGCTCTATGCGCTCGTCGCTCTCTTCCGGGCAATATTTCCGCGCGAGCGCACGGACGGCGGGGCGGATCTCCCGCTCTTCCATGATGCGGATCCTGCCGAACACGACGACGCTGCGATATTGTGTCGTGAATTTTTCGGGGACGACGTCGTCCCTGCCTACCACGCAGAAGCTCGCCTTGTCGCTCGAAGCGATCGCGTCCGTTTTATGCCCGGACTTTGCGCAGTGAAAGTACAGTTTACCGCCCGCGTATACGTAGTTTATTGGCAGCGCATACGGGTAGCCGCCGTCGCCGTTCAGCGCCAAAGTTCCCGTTTTTCCCTCATACAGTATGCGCTCGCATTCGTCCGGCAAGAGCGCCTGTTTGCTTCGCCTTAAAGGTCTGAACATATTCCCTCCGTCATATGAATATAAGATCGGTAAGATATCCCGCGCCGATGAGAACGGCAAGATATGAGAAATTGATCGCGGAGAACAGCCCGAAGTAACGGGCGGTGGAGCCGGGCATGCGGCGGCGATATGCGTCGAGCGTGATAAGTCCCGCAAGCGAGGCTATCGGCGTGCCCAGCCCGCCGATGTTCACGGCGATCAGCAGTCTGCGATAATCCGTCGTAAAATGCGACAGCAGCACCGCCGCCGGCACGTTGCTCATCACCTGGCAGGTAGCCGTGCCGACGAGCAGAGGCGACGCGCCTATCAGACCGCCCAGCCACGCGCGGACGGCGGGCACACGCGACAGATTGCCCGAAAACACGAAAAATGCGCAGAACGTGAGCAGCATGCCGTAATCGACGCGCAAGAAGCTGCGCGGTTCGAGCACGAGCAGCGCGAGCGACACTGCCGCAAGCACCGCCCAGAACGGCAGCACGCCGAACACTATCATTACGGCGAGGGCGAACAGCGCGAAATAAACGACCACGCGCCACACGGGCGGAGGGGCGACGGACGGGACGAGAGGCTGAACTGGTTCGGGACGCACGAACATGCACGTCGCCGCGATGAGCACGAAAGCGACGGCAAACGGCAGCGCCATTATCGCGAAAAATTCGCCTGCGGGTATCGAATAATACGAATAAAGATAGAGGTTCTGGGGATTGCCGAACGGCGTGAGCATGCCGCCGAGATTGGCGGCGATGTTCTGCATGACGAACACGAACGCCGTATGCCTTTCCCTGCCGCAGGACGACAGCACGAACCACGCAAGCGGAAGGAATGTCACGAGCGCCACGTCGTTGCCCATGATCATGGAGCCGAAATACGCTATAAACACCAGCGCGAACGTCACGCGGCGCATATTGCCGAACGCGACTATCATCCTGCCCGCCAGCCATTCAAAGAAACCGCGTAT
>USNB01000082.1 GCA_900555875.1 uncultured Eubacteriales bacterium | reverse complement strand
ACGCAATATCCGACATCTTTTCGGGCTATAAGCACGTTTTCGGGTCGGCATAGGGTCACCTTATGCCGACCGCTTCCGCTCCGCTCGCTCCGAAAAACGTGCTTCTATCCTCGAAAATCTGTCGGCATTGCTGCGAATTCTATTATACAACTCAGTCTGCTTTCCACATAAAGAAGTCGCGCATGACTTGTCATGCGCGTTAGTATTTTATATTAGTTACGAGCGAAGCGAGTCCGTTCTCTTGCCTCCCCTTCTTGCCGAAGGGAGCTGACTAAGGGGAGGCATGGAATGCGGTCAGAAATGATAATCTTATTCGGGTGGGTGGGAACTCATCGTTCGTGCCGAAGGCGTCCTCTTCCCTACTTCCATAACTGCGGACGGCAGAGAATGCCGCTTAGGCGGGCAGCTGGTGAGGGAGCATACCTCTGTAGCCGAGCAAGCGGTAGCGCGAGGCTGAATACGTGACCGCTTGCCGAAAGCGTGCAGAGTGCCGCTCAGACGTGCAGCCGCCGGGCGGGAGCGTACCTTTGTCGCCGTAGCCAGTATGGCAAGGCGGAGTACGTGACCTCCCACGGATGCGCGTATCAGCGGCGCTATGCACGCTCTCGGAGCACGTAGCCCGTCAGAGTAGTGCTATGCGCCGTCCTTTACTTCATCCTAAGATGCATCTTCCTGTCAAGACACGAAGTGCAGTATGAGAATTTATTGCAAAGCCCGGTCTCGGAAAGCGCGTCTATCGGAAGGAAGCCTATGGAATCGCATCCGAGATAGGCGCACATATCCTCGTTCGTGCGGCCGCAGGCGGCGAGCAGTTTGTCCTCATCCGGCATCTGCACGCCGTAAAGACATTTGTGTATGATGCGCGGCGAACCTATGCGAAGATGCACTTCCTTCGCTCCCGCGTCCTTCAGCATGGTTATGATCCGTCTTGCGGTATCGCCCATCATGAGCGAATCGTCCACGAGAGCGACCCGCTTCCCGCCCACCGTCTGCCGCAGGACGTTGTATTTCAGCTTTATCGCCTTATCTCTGCCCGCGGAATCGTGAGTGAACAGATTGCGCGAAGAAAATTTGTTCTTCATAACGCCCGCCTTGAGCGGAAGCCCCGTCTCGTTGGCGTACCCCTGAGCATATACCGTACCGCCGTCCGGCACGCCGCAGACGACGTCCGCATCCGCGGGGCAGGCCTTTGCGAGCAGTCTTCCCGCCTTTTCGCGGAAGGCGTACACCTCGTTGCCGTCGAGTATGGAATCGGGACGGGCGAAATATACGTATTCGTACATGCAAAGGCTGGTGCGTTTGCCGCAAAAATCCCGGAAAGAACGCACGCCGTACTTCTCGTCCACGCAGACCAGTTCGCCCGGCTCGATGTCGCGTTCGTACTCCGCGCCCATCGCGTCAAGAGCGCAGGTCTCGCTCGCGAACACGACGGCTGTCCCTTTTCTTCCCATGCAGAGCGGACGGAACCCGCGCGGATCGCGCACCGCGATGAGCTTTTTGGGCGACATAAGTATCATGGAATACGCGCCCTCTATGCTGTCCATCACCTCGAGCATGCTCGTTTCCGCGCTGGGGCACGTCGTTCTCGCGCGGGCGATGAGGTGCATGATGACCTCGGTGTCGCGGGTGGACTGAAATATCGCGCCGTCATCCTCGAGCGCGGTACGCAGATGTTCCGCGTTCGTTATATAACCGTTCTTTGCGAGGCTGATCGTGCCTTTGCAATAACGCGTCGTTATGGGCTGGATGTTCTCGCGCAGATCGTCGCCGCTGTTGAAACGCACGTGGCCCACGCCTATCTTGCCTTTAAGCGATTCTATCGTGCGCACGTCGAACACGTCGTTGACGTGGCCGTTATCCTTTATGCGCGTGAGTCTGTAATTGTCGTTGACTACGACGCCGCAGCTCAGATGTCCCCTGTGCTGGAGCGCGAACAGACCGTAACAAAGATCTCTTCCCACGTCTCCTCCGCCAAGGTCGAACATGCCTATGACGCCGCACTCTTCTCTCATGTTATCGCAGAAATACATATCCTCTCCTGTTTCGTGTACGACCATTATATAATTTCCGCAGACGATTGTCAAGAAAGTATATTCCTAAATATTCCGCCGCAAGCGCGGCGTAGACAAAGCGAAACGGCGCGCCATGAGGGGGTAAGCACGCCGTTTCTCGTGGTGTATAACATTACCGCATGCGGGTCGCTAAGATCCCGCAGTGGCAACGCTGTTATTTCTCGCCCGCTTAGGAAGTCTTTTTCGACTTCTTTATCGCACGGACGATCACTGCCGCTCCCCAGGCGATAAGGCCGACGGGAACGACGACGTCTATCACGATCAGCGCGATACGCCAATAAGCCATATATGTTTTGTATATGACACCCTCGCCTATGCCGTTCATCGCATTACTGTTAGCTACCGTATAAAGCACGTGCTTTACGGCTTCCTGCATGACGTATATGTCGAGAGGATCGTCGGAGTCATACCACTCGGAAGGCATGATCGTATCCAGCCATGTATCGCCGCCAGCGTACACCATCTGCTCCATATCCATGTGGGGCTGGTTGGACGCAAAGTCGCATATCACGGTACCCGCGAAGCCCCATTCCTTGCGCAGCACTTCCGTCATCAGGCGGTAATCGCCGCCCGTCCATTTCGTGCCTATGCGGTTGAACGAGCTCATCATGGCGGTCGTCCCGCCGTCTTTTACGGCGATCTCGAAAGGCTTGAGGTACAATTCGCGTAGCGCCTGCTCGGTGAGCCATGTGCACACACCGCCGCGGTGGGTCTCCTGCTCGTTCGCAGCAAAGTGCTTGACATAGCAGTACACGCCCTTGCTCGCCGCGCCGCGTATTACGGCGGAAGCCATGAGACCCGTAAGGACGGGATCCTCGCTGTAATACTCGGGATTACGCCCGCCGAAAGGCGTGCGATGCAGGTTGACGCCGGGCGCATACCAACCGGAATATGCCCTGTTCTCTTTCTCGTAACCTATCAGCCCTTCGTTGCCTACCGCTCTGCCCATCGCTTCGGCAAGCTCAACATTCCACGTAGCCGCGATCACGGGTTCACAGCAGTATACGCAGGTACCCGTCACGATCTCGCCGCTGCCCATGAACTTGGTGAAGCCCGCGGGCCCGTCGGTATCTATGGTCTCCGGCTTGCCTATGTAATCTATGGAAGGTGTCTTGAACGCGCAGTTGCTGAGAGTATCCCAAAGCGAGCTGACGGTTATGCGTCTAAGGAGCTCGTCCCAACGCCCGTCGTTTGCAGGCAGCGTGCGCAGCTCGTAAAGTTGCAGCCCCTCGCGATCCTTGGAGCGGGCGGGCGTACGGTCTGCCGCTGCTTTCACTTCCTCGCTCTCCGCGGTGAGAGGATTGCCGCTACTCTTGTTCGTGCGCAGGTCGTCGATAAAGCTCTGCTGCGCGGCCTTTTCATCTGCAGTGCGCATGGCGGGATATGTGCCGTCCCACGCGTTGCGCGAAAGCACGCTGCCCAGCTGATCGTCGGCGTCTCCGAACCGATCCTTCACTTCGTATTTCGTAACGGGATCGACCTCGTAGATAACGTCGCTCTTAAGCTCGGTGGTCACGCTGTCGAACTCTTCATGAGCGTTCTTTCCGACCACGAACGTATAACTGCCTGCATCGAGCTCGTACACGCTCTTACCGTTATCGTTCGCATCGGTATAGTCGTAAGACGCAAAGTCGTAAGGATCGAACGTCACCGTCACTTCCTGAGAGTTGGGCTTATCCTCGCCCGCTTCGGTCGCGGGATAGAGCATATCCGTTTTGGCAAAGCCCACGAGCACCTTGCAGGGCTTTTCCACCTCTCCCGCGGTATACGGCAGCTCCGCATATATCTGCACGACTTCCTTGCCCGCATAGTCGCCCGTGTTCGTGACCTTTACAGTAACGGAAAGATCTTTCGTCTCATCGTCCCACGAGGAAGAGGCTCCGATGTTCGTCTTGTCGTCCACGATCTCCTGCGTGAACGTCGTGTATGACAGACCGTAGCCCATCGGGTAAACGACGTTGGCGTCGTACCACTCTTCGTCATCCGTTCCTCGCGTCTCGAAATAGCGGTAACCGACGTAAATACCCTCTTCATAGTCTATGAACCACTGAGTCTGCGCTTTACCGCCCACCGTGTAACTGTCGAGATCCGCCTGCCCTTTTACGCTGAAATTCTCCACGGCGGGGATCTTCATGAAATCGCGCGCATAAGTGTCCGTTATGCGTCCCGAAGGATCGACTGCGCCCGAGAGCACGCGGCCGAGAGCCATCATACCTGTCTGACCGGTGAGCCCTATCTGAAGAGCCGCCCCCACGCCGGACGCGAAGTCATAGTTTATCACGGTATCGTCGCCGTCAGGCGCCGCATCGAGGAAACCCAGCTCGATAGGCGTGCCCGAGTTGACGATGAGCACGACATTCTCGAAATTCTCGCAGGCGAGCCTGAGCATTTTCTGCTCGTTCTCGTCCAGCTCGAGATAATGGTCCGAAGCGCTCATCGCACCGGTGGTGTTTATCATGGTCGTGGGAAGATCGGAGTTCTCGCCGCTAGTACGCGTGATGACCACGAGCGCCATATCGTTGTACTCCTTGAATGAGGAGATAACGTTGTCCGGATAAGTATCCGGATCCGTCTCGCCCGTGGCGAACCCCGAAGGTATCGCGCCCGACGCCATGCTCGGCGCGGACGGACGGGGATCGCCTGACTGGTCGTTATCCTCATAGAAGCTCTTCAGCGTTTCGTTTACGTCGTAGCCCGCCGTCTCCAGACTGTCGAAGATGGTGGCAGGGTCGGTTATGCTGCCGCCGACGCTGCCGGAACTGCCGTAAGACATGTTGACGCTGTTCTTGCCGAACACGCTCACTTTGGGAGCCGCGGACACCGTCGGATCGCTCAACGAGGTCTTTAACGGAAGAACGTCGTCGTTCTTGAGGAGCACGAAGCCCTCTTCGCATATCCGTTCGTTCACCGCGTTGCCGTTAGCAAGAGCGGACGCTTTGTCCGTTATGCCTTCGTCGGTTACGAAATACGCATTGTTGCCCGTGCCGCCCACCTTTTCGCTGCGTTCGCCTCCGAACATAGTATCCATCAGCCCGGGAAGTACCGTCGTTGCGACGATGCTCACCGCGATCACGATCGCGAGCACGACGACGGTCACGATGAGCCATACTTTGACGGCGGTGCTTTTAAGCAATGTTTTTATCATCTTTCATTCTCCTTGTGCGCCGACATCATTTGAACGCGTCGAGGTTCTCCTCGTGGCAGTAGCCTTCCGTCCACTCGAGATCCGCGTTGGAATAGATGTACATGCAGTCGAACATGGGCGCGGTAGCCCCCATAGTGCCGCCGAGGCTCTTACTGTTGGCTATCTCGATGACGATCTCGTTATCCCCTTCTTCGAGCGTGATGTTCTCGTTTATCACGAAGTTGCTGAAGGGGCGGCGTTCACCGTCCGTAGGGTTGAGCACGCCCGTGAATTCCAGCGTGTCATATTCCACTTTGTTGCCGTTCACCGTGATGGGCATCTCATCGTCGGTCAGCGTGAAATCCTCGCCCTCGCCCGTAAGACGGAGCACGAGCACACAGCCACTCACGTCGCTGTCCGAAGTTATGTGGAAGGTCAGCTTGTTGCCGGTGACGTACATATAGCCCACATAATAACCGCCGCTCGCGCCGCCGTTCATGTTGTCCACGTCTATAAGTCCCACGCCTTCAACGCTGCTCGACCAACCCACGCCGACCATGCCGGTCATATCCACATATTCCGCTTCGAAAGTATGGATGGCGAGCCACTTGGCGTACAGCGTCGTATCGCTTTTTACGAGAGTAGTGAAGCTGTATTCCACAGTGCAGTCCGCGTCCGTGTACCAGCCCATGAAGGCATAGCCTTCCTTTTCGGAGATCGGCAGGTTTCCGTCAGG
>USNB01000081.1 GCA_900555875.1 uncultured Eubacteriales bacterium | reverse complement strand
GTATCATTTCGTAAATTTTATCTTGTAAACTCCGTGTAAAATTGTTGTAAAATATGACCACCCAGGGTCGCGTTTTTACCCGGGGTGGTCGTGTCATTATATAGCTATTTGACATGCGCCATGCGGCGCGAAGGGATAGCCGGAGGCTTATAGGCTCTCGGCGAAGATCTTTCTGACGTCGTCCTCGGTGAGCACCTTATAGCCGCCTTCCATGATGAGCGTGCTCTTAACGAGACCGTCGATCATATCGGCGTCCGCGCCGAGGTCGGTGATGTTCATCACGAGACCTAACTCGCGCATCCAGCTTTCCATGGCGGCGAGACCTTCGCCGGCGATCTGCTCGTCAGTCTTGCCCTCGGGCGAAACGTTCCATACGTTCTCGGCAAAGCGCACGAACTTCTTAAGACCGTACGGCATTATCATACGGTAATACGGCAGGGATACCGCCGCAAGCGTCATGCCGTGAGTGGCGTCAGTATGAGCGCCCACCGCCTGACCGAGCATATGCACTTCCCAATCGGTGGTCTTGCCCTTGGCGACGAGCGTGTTGAGCGCCCACGTGGCGGTCCACATGATGTTGCTGCGCGCCTCGTAATTCGTCGGCTCTTTGACGGCTATGCGCGAGCTGTGCACGACGGAGCGCATAAGCCCCTCGGAGATGTAGTCGCTCGTATTGTCGTCCTCGCCCGAGAAATACTGCTCGCAGATATGGTTGAATATGTCGTATATGCCCGCGACCATCTGGTATTTGGGAAGCGTGTACGTGAATTCGGGATCGAGCACGGAGAACTTCGGGAATACCTCTTCCCCGAACACGTGGCCTACCTTCATCTTCGCCTTATGGTTTGTAATGACCGATCCGCCGTTCATCTCGCTGCCCGTGCCCACCATCGTGAGCACGCAGCCGACGGGCACTATCTCGCAGGAAGGTTCTTCCCAGCGCACGAAATACTTATCCCACGGATCCTCGTCGCAGTGCACGGAAATGGATACCGCTTTGGAGTAATCGCACACCGAGCCGCCGCCTACAGCGAGGATGAAGTCCGCTTTCGCGGCTCTCGCACGCTCGACGCCTTCGTACAGCTTCTCCACCGTCGGGTTGGGCATGACGCCCGCATCCTCGAACACGTTCTTGCCGCACTTTTTCAGTATGGCGATCACTTTATCGTAAATGCCGTTCTTCTTTATCGAGCCGCCGCCATAGACGAGCAGCACGTTCTTGCCGTATTTCGCAAGCTCGCCCTCGAGCGAGTCAAGCGCATTCTTGCCGAAGTATAACTTCGTGGGGTTACAATAGGTAAAATTTCCCAGCATGTCCTTATCTCCTTGATAATACTCTTTATATTTACCTAAATTATACGGCGGGCACGGCATTATGTCAAATACTTATATCGCATATGCCGTCATGCGTAACGGGTATCATACTTCGCCGTAAAACGCCGTCGCATTCGTATGGATCGTCAATTTTCCGCCAGACGAACGGCGGACAAAGAAGTCGGTGAGGGCGTCCCTGAATGCTTCGTATGCACCTTCTCCCGGCTGCGGAGCGTAAGAGGACGACATGCTGCGCCCGACGAACTCCCCGGCAGACGAAAACACCGCGTCGTTCGGGAATGAGACCGTATCGCATCTGCCGCGGAAGAAATCGTCGAACTGCGACGGATCGTCATTTATGCCGCCCGAAAAGCCACGGAACGCGGGACAGAACGCCTTGATCATCCCGAACAGCTCGTCCCGAAGCGCGCTCGGCGAGCGCATGTTCCACACGAGGAGCACTTTCCCGCCCGGGCGCAATACCCTGCCGCACTCCGCTTTGAACGCCGTGCGGTCGAACCAATGGAACGCCTGCGCCGCCGTTATGAGGTCGACGGACGCGGGCGGAAGCGTCGTATGTTCCGCGGCTGCGCAAACGTATGCGAAATTCGGGTACATACCGAAGCGCGACGAAAGCACGCCGAGCATGTCGCGGTTAGGCTCGACGCACGTTACGTTCATGCCCGCCTCGATGAGCGGCCGCGCGAACTTCCCCGTCCCCGCGCCGATATCCGCTATGCATGAGCGCTCGTCCAGCCCGAACGTGCGCGTCATGAACGCATACAGTTCTTTCGGGTATGACGGCCGAAACTTCTCGTATCCGTCCGCCTTCCCCGTGAATTTTTCGGTATTATCCATAAGCATATTATACGACGTTTGCGCGGCGGTGTCAAAGGGTAGAATGATGTGGCTGGGATGAAAATGAGGTAAAATAATCGAGGTAAAATAATGACGGATACACACAAACCGGACCGGCGGGAACGCCGGTCCGGGGTCGAAGGAAAATTCAAGATCAACTTTTGCGACGTAAACGAGCAAGGAACGAGAGCAATAAAGCGATCACAGATATCATGAGAGCAAGAAGCAAAAAGCAGAACAGCCCCATTCCCGCGCTCATTATGCCACCCGTCATTGCCGAAAGCGCATTTCCGCTGATAAGCCCCACGACCACATCGACAATAAGGATGACTATCAAAAGAAACAATATCCCGCCGAGAGCGTTTTTGATATCCGCACCGCTTAGCGTCATATGCAATGCAAGAAACGTCCCAACAATGAAGAATACCCACCATTGCCATGATACGATAAGCGAGAAAAACGCAGCGATAACCGACGGAACAAAGCGAAAAACGCTCAATGGTTCATCCGGATCCGCCTGAGCGGGCACTCTCCCGAGCACATCGACAAACGACGGCAAAAGCAGCCATGCGAGCAAGAACAGCAATGCGGAGATCACGATTATCGGAGCGACTCCTATAAAGAAATTTCCTATCCGCTGGTATATGTTCTTGGGGTTATATGTATGCCGCACATATCCGAGCGTACCGTCATCCGAATTGATCTGAAACAGTTTGATCTCTATTATCTTGTGCCCGAACAAGAGACAGAACAGCGCGTGCGACAGTTCATGTATGGGCGTTCCTATGGACCCCGTAATATAACACACGGCAGTGCCTGCTCCCCCAAAGTTGGCATAGAATTTCCTGTTGCAGAGCGCTATCAGGAAACCGAAAAGCACGATAACGCCTATCGTAAATACGACTTGCAACAGGAAATTCAAGAGTATATCGATCAATATCATCCGCTATAAGAAGAATTTGTCCACGTCCACGTCACCCATTCGGACGAAACGGTGTTCACGCCATTGCCGCTTGCCCTTACCCGAATGCTTATGGTGCGATATTGCCTAAAGTTGTCGATGGGGTCAAGCGCCGCTGCGGGACGATGGATCGTCTCGGAATATGCACCGCCGTCATACGATATTTCGTAATCATAGCCATAGCTGCCGGACACCGCATCCCATGAGATCACACCGCCGGTATTTATGCGGAATGACGAAGCGGACGGAGTGCCGAGGAGTATGAGCGTATATGCCGAATTTCCGCCGACATATAGAGAATCGATATAATAGATACCGTCCTCTATCGTTCCGCCGTTTGCGCGCACGCGGATCACATAGCTTCCCGTGTTGCTTATCGTGCGAGTATACGTTTCGGAATGCGATGTCGCACTCGTACCGGCTACTTCGTACTGATATCCGTTATTATGCGGAACGGGCTCCGTCACAGTTACCGTGACGCTGCCGTTCACTACATAATTTTCGGAAGAGTATTCAAACGTTATTTCGGGCGTCTGCAATATCTCCGCGCGCTGCACAAGCGTATAGTTTGCGCTGTCCAGCGTGTATCTGCCGTCGCCCACCGCACGAAGTATCACCGTATGATCGCCCGCCGTAGTGAATCGCGGCGTGTACGAATATGTGCTTCCGGAGACATGGAATTCGTCGCTGACGCGAGCGCCGTCTATTTCAAGATAATACGAACTTGCATTGGTCACTCCCGACCATGTATACATATTATCCTGCACGACGATCTCCGGAGCGGACAGCTTATATACAGTATACACGGCAGACAATTCGCTGTCAAGGTAACGAGTATCGTTACCTATGGCTTTGACGTAAAAAGTGTACGCGACGCCTCCATCGAGATAAGAGATATCATAGCGAGTACCGTTCACGGTCGCGCCTTCTATCTCCGTATCCACGTCCGAATAGATCGAATAGACCGGAGTATATTCGGACGTATTGACGTTTGAAGGAGCATTCCAACGAAGCTCCGTGCTCGTTGATACAGCCCCTTCGGGGAACGTAGGCGCGGCAAGTCTGATGAACTGCTGCGTTGGCGATGCCGGCGAAGTCATATAATAGATCGTACCGTCTTCGTTATATTCATTCGCATCGGCTATCATGCTGAGCGCGGTACCCTCGGTCGTGATGTACTGATACATATTCTCGTATGCATCGGTGTCGAGCGCCGTCTCGGAAAGTCCGAGATATACGGTATAACCGGTCGCATGAGGGACGTCCGTCCAATCGAGCGTACCGTTAGCCGCCGAAGTTATCTCGATATCAACAGGAGCCTCCAACCTTATTATCGTGACCGGCGCAGACGAATTGGAAGCGAGTACATTGCTGCCATTGCCGCGAGCCGAAACGGACACGCTATAAGTGCCGGAATTGAGGGTAGACAGATCGTAACGCTCCGTCTGCGCCGTATTTGCATTACCCGAATATGACACGGTATAACCGTTGCTTCCCGATACGGGAGACCAGGAAAGGATAAAATCGGACATATAAAGGGACTGCGGGCTCGCCTGTACCGTTATATCGAACGACAGCGCATTTGCCGAAAGACAGGGCAATGCAACATAGGTAGCGCCGGAAACCGTGCGCATCCCGCCCATGCTGCGTATCGTGTATGTATAGTGCTGTTCGCTTATCTCCGTCACGTCGGCAACGTTGCGATCGGACAGCGATGTGCCCGTCGTATACGCGCTTGCGACCTCTACTCCGTCTTTATACATACGATATCCGGTAGCACCGCTCACGCGGTTAAAATTAACGGTGAATCCCTCTGCCAGATTATCGCGGTTACTGACAATGAAATCTTCCGTCGCTGCCGTGGGCGAAGCGAGGCGCTCGACAGTTATAGGGAGCGAATATCTTGAATCATACTGATCCGCATTATTTGCCGAAGCATTTGCCTTTACTTCTATGGTATATACGCCCACCTCCGCGTACGCATTGGAATAATCGCGCTGGTTAGACGAATATGTAAACGTATCTACAAGCTCACCGTTATAAGTAAGCCTTACGGTATATCCGTCCGCAGCATTAACGGCGTCCCACAAAAAATTGTTATTTGCCGCGCCGTCAAGCTCTAATTCATTATTCCACCTGACCGTCGGGGTTTCGAGTATATATACAGACTTTGTCGCAGACCATGATGAGAAATAGTTGCCAGATTCGTTGACCGGCATTACTTCCACATCAAGGGAAGTACCGGATGACAATGCGGCATATTCCGTCTCCGTTATCGTATCGCGTACTACGCCGTTTACCCTTATCTGATAGCTCTCGGCGTTCTCTACGGGATCCCACTTAATGGCGCCGTCTTCCACTATGAGATCGGTTATCGGCGAAAGATAGTGGAATTCTTCGGACGCAGCCGCCGAATCGTATGTCGTAGTGTGGTTGCCGAGCGACTTTATGTCCACTGTGAAATCACGATTTTGCGAATCATATGTGAACGTATTGCCCGTAACTTCATTCACACTGCCGTTGATCGTGACCGCGTAGGATGATGCATTACCTGCCCAGCTCAAAGTCAGTCCGTCATAACGGATATTGCTCGGAGCGGAGTATATGTAGACGCTGATCTCGTCGCTGTACGAGGAGTAATACGACGTATCGCCTGAAACTATCGGTTTTACACGCACCCTGTTGCTCCCCTCTGCCAGCTCGTCGTAAACGGTATCGGTAGTCGTGAACGCAGTCCCGTTCACTCTGACCTCATAGGCGTTGGCTCCCGCGACTACGTCCCAGCTTACGACGCCGTCATCCGAGACATACACGTTTTCTATTGGGGACAACGGCT
>USNB01000080.1 GCA_900555875.1 uncultured Eubacteriales bacterium | reverse complement strand
CATGGCGGCGAGGCAAAATTTGCGTTTATAGACCAAAGAGATGTCGGATATTGCGTCTGTCCGAAGCGCACGGCGCGAGCCGAGCGATAGCGGTGCGCAAGGATAAAAACGGTGTGCAAGGAAAAGGTTTGCGTATAGGCGAAGCGCACGAAGGGCGCAAGGATGAAGTGTCCGTCAGCGATATGACGGACGAACAAGGCGGATACGTGACCGCCATACGCATGCGCGTATCGGCGGCGCTATGCTCGCTCTCGGAGTACACAGCCAGTCAGAGTAGCGCTATGCGACCGTCCCATGGACGTTGAGACGGCTTGCACCAAGAGCACGCAGCCGCCATCAGAACCGCTATGGGCAGTCCCCCAAACAGAAAACGGCGGAGCACAGCTCCGCCGTTTTCTAAAGAGAATTATATAGTGCCTTCTTTTTCGATGTAGTACGGATGAGTAGGATGTCCGGAAAGCAGACGATCCTCAAGCACATGCGCACCCTTATCCATGATCACGCAGTTCAGCGTTGAACCCGATTTGACCACTGCATCCTGCATTACTATGGAATTCGTGACCTTTGCGCCCTTGGCTATATGGCAGCCGCGGAAGATGATGGAGTCCTTTACCTCGCCCTCGATCAGGCAGCCGTCTGCGATCATCGAGTTGGTGACCGAAGCGGTGTCCGTGAACTTGGCGGGAACGGAGTCGCGCACCTTCGTGTATATGCCCGCGCCGCCCTTATAGAACAGCTCGCGCACGACATTCGGATCGAGCAGCTCCATCGAATGCTTGTAATAATCGGCAAGGCTGTTGACGGCAACGCAGTAGCCGTCCATCTCATAACCGTAGATCTTGTATTCCTTGACGTTGGACAGCACGTCGCGCGAGAAGGAGGATATGCCCCACTGCACGCTGTGGTCGAGGATATAGAGCAGCAGGCGGCGATTCATTATCATGAAATCGGTGTACACCTTATGCTCGCCTTCCGCGCCCTCGATGCTGCACGTCTTGACTATGCGGCCGTCGGAGTCCGTTTCGACGATAAGCCGTTCGTGATCGGACTTGCCGACTTTCTTCCTGCGGTAGAACATCGTTATGTCGGCGCCCTTTCTCGCATGCTCCGCAAGCGCGGGAGCGAAATCGAGATTGCATATGATGTCGCAGTCCGCCATCACTACGTAGTCCGCTTCGTTATGACGTATATAGCTCGCAACGCTCTTTATCGCTTCGAAACGGCTGTTGAACACGCCGCCGCCCGCTTCGTCGCCGAAAGGCGGGAGTATCGTAAGACCGCCGTTCTTGCGGGACAGATCCCAGTTCTTTCCGCTCTGGACATGATCCATGAGGGACTGATAGTTGTATTTGGTTATGATGCCTACATTGGTGATACCGCTGTTGACCATGCCGGAAAGCACGAAATCGATCAGACGATATCTTCCGCCGAACGGAACGGACGCGAGCGTGCGTACCTTGGTCAGTTCGGGAATGTCTCTTTCATGAATATTGGAGAATATTATACCTAACGTTTTCATATCATTCCGCCTCCGTAACGCTGCCGCTCTCTATTTCGGTGCCGTCGGGCAGGACGGTGTCTCTGCCTACGAGCGCAATGCGGTCGGGACTGCTCTTGGCGTCGCCCAGCACGCAGTTCTTGCCGATCGTCACGTTCTCGTCTATGATCGCGTAGGATATCTTGCTGCCCGCTCCGATGACCGAGCCGCTGAACACTATCGAGTTTTCGACTATCGCGCCCTCTTCGATCGTGACGCCTTCGCCGATGACGGAATTTACGACGCTGCCGCCTATGATATCGCCTTCGGTGACTATGCTGTTCTTCGCGCTGCCCTTCTTCATGAAGAGAGCGGGAGGATAAGCGTTGTTTCCGGAGTAGATCTTCCACGCGTCTCCGTCGAGCGCGAATACGGGTTCAAGCCCGAGAAGATCCATGTTTGCCTCCCAGAGGCTCTTAAGCGTTCCGACGTCCTTCCAATATCCCTCGAACTGATATGCGAACACGCGCATATTGAGCGCAAGCATCTTGGGGATGATATTCTTTCCGAAGTCCTTCTCGCTGTCGGGATCCGCATCGTCCTCCGTCAGCATACGCACGAGCACGTCTTTCTTGAACATGTAAACGCCCATGGAAGCGTGATTGCTCTTCGGCTCTTTGGGCTTTTCGGCAAAGTCGAATATCTTCTTTGTCTTGTCGTAGCTCATGATACCGAAGCGGGATGCTTCGTCCATGGGAACGTCTATGACCGCGATCGTGATATCCGCGTCCGTCTCGATGTGCTGCGCGAGCATTTTCGAGTAATCCATTTTATAGATATGGTCGCCGGACAGTATGAGCACGTGTTCGCTGTCGTACTTGTTCAGGAACTGTATGTTCTGGTAGATCGCGTTAGCCGTACCTTCATACCAGCGCGCTCCGCGCTTTGCCTGATAGGGCGCAAGGACATGCGCACCGCCGTTCTTGCGATCGAGATCCCAGCTTTCGCCCGTCCCTATGTACTCGTTGAGCACGAGCGGCTGATACTGCGTCAGCACGCCGACGGTGTCTATCCCCGAGTTGGTGCAGTTCGAAAGCGGGAAATCGATTATGCGGTATTTTCCGCCGAAGGAAACCGCAGGCTTTGCCACCGTTGTGGTCAGGGCTTTGAGTCTGGAGCCCTGTCCCCCGGCGAGCAGCATTGCCACACATTTTTTCTTCTTCATATATTTTTCACCCCTTGTTAGGATTTTAGCTTCTTATTCGGCGTCTTTGTTGATCTTATCCTGAGCAGCGAGATCGGATTCGCGATTTTTGCGCATCTGCTTCTCTTCGCGAGCCTCTTCCTTGGTCTTACCGCGTCTGAGCTGACCGAGCCCCTTGAAGAAATGACCGTTGCACATAAGGATAAGTCCGTCCATGCGCGCTCTGTTCATGCCGCCGAACTTCGCCATGCCGCGGATGGGCTGATGTACCACGCCCATCTCGAGCGTATTGGACAGCGTGCGGTTGCCCATCTTCCAGAGCAGCGCCCTCGCAAATCTTATCGCGCCCGAGAACAGTCTGCCGAACCAACGCCTGGAGTAGCGGAGATCCGCCACGGTGCAGTTGTAATGGATGACCATCCTCTTTTTCTTATAGAACTTGTATCCGGGATCGGGAACGGGATACTTGTATTTATCCGCGCCGCACTGCAGGAGAGCGGTGAACTCTTCGAGTCCGACGTTTTCCGCATTGCCCGAACGATAGCTGTCGAGAGCGACGCCGGCATACGGATCGACGGTCGTCGTTCCCTTCACGTCAAGTTTGCCGAAAAGACGGATGTCTTCCACCGACGCGCCTATCATTATGTCGTACTCTCCGCTTTCCACTTCCCACTTGTCCGTGGATACGTTGAAGTAACGGAACGTGCGCTCGTCGAACGGGATGGATACCTTTACGGTCTCGCCCGCTTTCACGAACACCTTCTTGAATCCCTTGAGCTCCTTGGCGGGACGGAATATCTTTCCGCCCTTAAGTCCCACGTACAGCTGAGCGATCTCCTTTCCGTCGCGGTCGCCCGTATTCTTTATCGTAAAGGAAACGCCCTTGTCCGTCACTTCGAGATCGCCGTACTCATACGTAGTATAACTCATGCCGAAGCCGAACGGATAACGTACGGGCACTTTTGCGGTATCGTAGTAACGATATCCCACGTACAATCCTTCGCGGTATTCCACCGAGAGCTGTTTGCCCGGGAAGTGAGATGCCGACGAGCAGTCCGCGTATTTGAACGGATAGCTCTCCGCGAGCTTGCCGGAAGGATTGACGTTGCCGACAATGACGTCGAGCACCGCGTTGGCAATCGCCTGACCGCCGAGATATGCGTGGACGAGAGCGTCCACCTTGTCCGCGAACGGAAGCTCGACGGACGAGCCGCAGCTGAGCACTACGACCGTTTTTACGCCGGAAGCGCACAGCGCGTCGATAAGATCTATCTGCGGCTGAGGAATATCTATATTCTTTCTGTCGAGACCCTCCGCCTCCGTGACCTCGTCAAGTCCGACATATACGAGCGCGACGTCTGCCTTCTTTGCGAGCGCAACGGCTTTTTTGATGAGCGCGGGCTTCTTTTTTCCGTAGCGGTCGAATCCCGGCTCATAGCCTACGACGTCGAGTCCGTAGACGTTATCGCCTATGCCGACGATCTTATCCTGTTCGCAGGGCAGAGGATTCTTTTCATATTTATCTATCTTGAATCCGAGGCATGCGAGCGGCGAATCCAGCTTGGTGGGATTGACGACGCTGGAGCCTGCGCCCTGGTAACGGGGCACCTTCGCGAAGTCGCCTATGACCGCGACTTTCGTCCCGCCCGCAAGAGGAAGCGTATTGTTCTCGTTGCGCAGCAGCACTATGCACTCCTCCGCGCATTTCTTCGCCATTTCGTGATGAGCGTCCACATTGCGGACGGCGAGTTTCTCGTCCTCGTCCCTGCCCTCGAACGCCTTATCCGTGGTGAACACGAGATCGAGCAGCCTGTCGAGGCACTCGTCGAGATATTTCTCGTCCAGCTTTCCGTCCTTAAGCGCAGCCATGATGCGCTCATACTGTGCGCCCGGACGATCGGGAGTAAGCTCGGGCGGGATATCGTATCCCTTCGTAAGCGCTTTATAAAGATCGTCGTTGGAATACAGGCAGCTGGGCATTTCCAGCTCGTTGCCCGCGATTATACCCTGGATACGGTCGTTGCAGCCCGCCCAGTCCGTAACGACGACGTTCTTATATCCCCATTCGTCGCGAAGTATATCGCGCATAAGGTGGATATTCTCGTTCGTATGCGTGCCGTTTACCATGTTGTACGAGCTCATCACGGCAAGGGGATTTCCCTCTTTGACCGCGATCTCGAAACCCGTAAGATATATCTCGCGCATCGTGCGCTCGTCGGTCACCGTGTCGATGACCATGCGGCGCTCTTCCTGGTTATTGAGCGCGAAATGTTTGACGCATGCGGAAATGCCGTTGCTCTGTATGCCGCGTATGTAAGCCGCAGCCATTTTTCCCGCAAGCAGCGGATCTTCGGAAAAATACTCGAAATTTCTGCCGCAGCGAGGATTGCGCTTTATATTGATGCCCGGGCCGAGAAGCACATTGACTCGCTCGTCCACAGCCTCTTCTCCGAGCATTTTGCCCATCTCTTCGCCGAGCTCGTCGTTCCAGCTGTTCGCCATGGTAGCCGCCGTAGGGAAGCACGTAGCCGGAATGGAAGCATTAAGCCCGAGATGATCGGCGGCCGCCGCCTGCTTACGGATACCGTGAGGTCCGTCCGAAAGGAACATGGACGGGATCTTCACATCGTCGCGGTCTATGCCGACGGTCTGCCAGAAATCCTTGCCGCTCGTCAGCGCGACTTTCTCTTCGAGTGTGAGTTTTGAAATAAGATCTTGATACTTCATCGATCGGTCCTCTTTGTTTATATTTTATTGCCCGCAGCGCACGCTCTCACCCGCACGCCGCGCGAAATATTCGTTCCGGACTGACTCCGCTTCCACCCGTCCTCCTGAAGCAGATACGTCCGAATATATGCTCCCCCTCCCGTGCGGTTTACGCCGCAGACGGGCGATTTACGGGGATTTATGCCGTACCGCATCCTCCTCCCGCAGCCGTGCATAGATATCACAGATACAACATCACAGATACAACGCCGAAAAACCGCCTTGCCGATACCACGGCGGCGGCTGCACGTTATACGATTTTAGTCATCCTCTCATCATTTACCGTCATATCTAAATCATTATACCATAAAATAGATATTTGTCAATAGGGATTTGACAAATAATTTTCCGAAATAACATAAAAATTTTTTCCGAAGCATATCCGGGCGCCCATTTTCCCTGCGTACGCGCAAGGGCGGTGCGCTTCGGTCACACGCAAACCTTTGCCTTGCGCCCTTCGGGCACTTCGGACAGACGCAATATCCGACATCTTTTCGGGCTATAAGCACGTTTTCGGGTCGGCATAGGG
>USNB01000079.1 GCA_900555875.1 uncultured Eubacteriales bacterium | reverse complement strand
GGCGGCGGCGGGCGTATCTGCGGGCTGTGTGTCCGACGCTCTTTGACGCTTTCGATACCGATGACTTATACCTGCGAAAACAGGATAAAATATACTACGGAGAAAAAATGGTACAAATCACAAAATTGGATAACGGCCTTACTCTCGTGACCGGCAGCTACCCCTCTTTCAGGTCTGTGGCGGCAGGATTCTGGGTAGGTGCGGGCAGCGCGTTCGAAAGCGATGCCGAAAACGGGATATCGCATTTTACAGAGCATGTAATGTATAAAGGTACGGCAGAATTGTCTGCCGCGCGCATTGCCGAGAGATTTGAAGATCTCGGCGCAAGTTTCAATGCTTTTACCAGCAAAGAGGCTACGTGTTTTTATTTCAAGAGCATAGACGAAAAATTCGGCGACTGTTTCGCTCTGCTTTCGCATATACTTTACGAATCTCTTTTTGACGATGCCGAATTGGATAAGGAGCGTAAAGTCATTGCCGAAGAGATCCATATGGTGGAAGACGAACCGGAGGAGATATGCTACGACCTTCTCGCGGGCAGAAGATATGAAGGAACAAGGCTGGCGAATACCATTCTCGGTCCCGTGGATAACGTGATGCGTTTCCGTGGAGACGACGTTCGCGAATACACGCGCAGGATGTATACTCCCGACAACATCGTAATATCGATGGTGGGTAATATACGTCACGAGGATGCGTTGAAACTTGTGGAAAAGTACGTGCTTCCGCGGTGCGGCTGCGGCAGATGCGCCAAAGAATTTCCGGAAAATGTCGAAGGCGGCGGATACGCCGAGTATAAAAAGGACTTTGAGCAGGTCAATCTGGCCATAGGTTTTCCGTCCGTACCTTTTGATGACGATCTTACGGCAGTGCAGAGCGTGGTGTCTTTCTGCTTCGGTACGGGAATGAGTTCCAGGTTATTTCAGCGTCTGCGCGAACAGCAGGGATTGGTGTATAACGTATACACGTCATGCTCCACATATAAGAGGAACGGCAATTTCGGAATATATGTCAATACGAGCGGCGGCAATCTCGGGAAAGCCGTTTCTTCGGTAGCCGAAGAAATAAAAATACTTGTGCGCGACGGGCTGACGGCCGCCGAGCTCGAGCGTGCGAAAATGCAGCTGAAAAGTTCCATGTTGTTCGGTATAGAAAACATATTATCAGTCATGAGCTCTTGCGGGAAATATGCGCTTTATACCGGCAAAGCATACGATATAGACAAAAGCATAGCGCAGGTCGAGAACGTGACTCTCGGCGATGTCGCGGATTTCTGTCGGTCAGGAGTGT
Source organism: uncultured Eubacteriales bacterium (assembly GCA_900555875.1). Classification (GTDB taxonomy): domain Bacteria; phylum Bacillota; class Clostridia; order Christensenellales; family Pumilibacteraceae; genus Protoclostridium. Next base: position 4,711 of record USNB01000079.1, on the reverse strand, counting down.
TCGATCGTCCCGTTTCCGTGGCGTATGTCGGAAAGAAACAGTTCGTCGAAGGCAAAGACATTTATTCCGATCTCTTGTCCGGCCTCAGAGCATAAATACTTTTTACCGAATGTGAAGGAACGTCCCACGGGACGTTCTTTTTGCATATGGGGTAAATTATACTATTAAGTGCAACAGAATAGGTAACGACACATGGTTGAGCCAGCCGACCGCCCCGTTCTTCAGCAATTCGTCGGACTATCGCAACGATCCGTATTTCGTGACTTTAGCACAGAATGTCGCGCATAACGTGTTGTGGACGCTTGCGGATTGTGAACAGGCGCGTCTGTCATACGATCCGAGCGCCGAACCTAAGGACTATACCGTCGGTTTCGAATATAATTACGGCTGGGTATGGAGGCCTATACTTGCGGAAGGTATATTGCTTGCCATTCTCGGAGTGTGGATATTCCTCGTAGTCAGACGAGTGATTAAAAACAAAAAACCGCTTCATCCGTCGAATAAGACCGGTGATCCGTAAAGTATTGCGGGCTTCCCCGGAGGCAAATGCCGAAGGGGAAGCCCGTTCGATTTTTATAACGGTATTGCATCCGGTCTGTGCATATTTTTTCCGATCGCAGGTGAGAGGGGCTCGTGTCGCAGGATTTTCGTCCCGTTTTTCGCGTGTAAATTAATTTCTTAAAATCCGCTTAAAACTATTGAAATGTTCGGGGCATTTGTGTTATAATCAATATAACTAACGGGATACCCGAATGAATGCAGGAAAGGGGACCCGAGAGGTCGGGCTTGATATATGAGTAATTACATGAGACGCGAAAGCGGCGGAAATAATAATAAAGATCACGACATACTCGGCATAGTGCTGATGATAATATCGGCATTTCTTTTGCTGTGCTGTGCCGTTTCCGTGATATTCGGACCGGTGAGCAGCGCCATACAGGCGTTTTTCCTCGGCGTGTTCGGAATATTCGCATACGCTCTTTTCGCGTTCGTGTTTGCGATAGGTCTTGTGCTCGTACTGCGCAGGAGAATAGACGTTTCGGCAAAGAAGGCGCTCGCTATAGCGGGGATCGCCGTTTTCCTTATGCTTCTTCTGCAACTCATAACGACTAATTCGCATTTGTCGGAAAATATCGGCGAGTATCTTTCCGCCGTTTACGTAGCAAAATGGACGGCCGGCGGAGTGATCTTCGGTGTCGTGGCGTACGGGATCAAAGCGCTTATAAGCACGGTGGGCGCATATATCGTCATCAGTCTGCTTCTTGTCGGATGCATTGCGCTGCTTACGTATATAATATTGCGCGAACGCGGCATATCTTTAAGCAGGAATAAGAGCAGAAAGGCGAGACGTGCCGTTCCCGAACGCAGCGCTCAGCCTTCACTTATCACGGAGGAAGAGCCTCTCGCACAGCGCGTATCCCGTCATAACGGCGTGACGTCTCTGTTTATAGAAGATGTCGCTCCAGGCAGCGACGGAGGGAGCGGACCCGAGGGATTCGGAGACGAAGTACACGGCGGGCTTTATGACGACGAGGTCGACTACGGACGTCTCGATCTTATTGGTAAGCGCCGCATAACTCAGACCCAGGCGTCGAATATATTGTACCGGCCTTCTCCTTCCGATTGGGAAGAATTCGATCCTATTTTGAGTTCCATGAAAAAGCCGGATAAGGATCGTGATCGCGACAGGAGCGCCGGAACTGAAAACGAAAGCTCGCGTCCCGCTCCGGGCGGAGATTATTATTCGGGAGCGGCTGCGCAGGGCGAATCGCGCACGAGTGAAGCCGCGCCCGACGTGCATAAAGCGTCCGTTGAAGACCGGAAGAAACCGGATAAAATATTGCACGGGTCGGATCGCATGGGCAACGGCCTGACCGATCTTACACTTCCCACGCCGAAAACGCCTGAAGCCGGGTATGAAACGGGAAGCATAATCAATACGAGTACGCTTGAGGGGTATACTACGCCGGCGTCTTCGTCTTTTACGGATTTTTCGCGTGAACGGCAATTCACGGGCTATACGCGTGGGAGCGAGGCTGACACCGAATACGGTTTCGGCAGAACGGAGGAACGTTCGGCCGGTCCGGAGACGAATGACGACAGAGTATCTGATCGCAATGACAGCGCTATCGTATCCGCGGATCATTTGGCGGATATCCACGATCTGCACACTGAACATACCGAACCCGAGCATGAGCCGGCGCGCAGCACGGCTGAAACGCGGAAGACGGGATATGAGCCTTACGGCGGTTCCGGTCCGGAGACGTTCGGTGCGAGCGGAAGAAACGTGGCGGATAATGACTCTCCGATAGCGAGCGAGGGCTGGCTCGATCGCGTAAGCAGCGAAGAGGAAGCGCCGGAAGAGGAAGTTCCCGTAGAGCAGCGTCCGTTCTATCAGACGGCCGAGGCAGTACCTGAAGAAGGATTCGATTCGTTCGCTTCTGCGCCTACGATCACGACGCAGACGGATTTTGACAAACATATGGCCGATGATATACCCGGCTCGGGATCCGAAGCGGTCGCCGAGGAAAAGTCCTCGCCCGATGCCGCGGCTTATCGCCCTGCGCCAGCAGAACCGGATAGAGATCCTACTTTATCCGTAAGCGAAGAGGTGACCGATCTCAGCGAAGCGCCTTCGTTCGAGGGCGAAGATCACACGGGTTATTATATCAGAGACGATAAAACGCCTCCTTCACCGCAGCCCCGTCCGGCGCCGGAACGCCCTGCGCCTGTCAGGGAAGAGCCTGTACGTGAGGAAAAGCCGGCACCGGCACCCGAGCCGGCGCCCGAAGAGCCGTATGTGTATGACAGACCGCCCATGGATCTTCTCGGCATGCCCGAAGAAGACAGCGTCGTAGACAGTGCAGACATAGAGAACAAGACGCACGCTATAGAAGAGATCCTGAGCAGTCTTAAATTTCCGGCTAAAGTGTGCAACGTCATAGTCGGACCTTCCGTTACCAGGTATGAACTTCAGCCACCGCAGGGTATCCCGGTCAAGCGCATATTGTCTCTCGATATGGACCTCGAACTTACCCTTGCCAGCGGCGCTATACGTATAGAGGCTCCCGTGGCGAACAAACAGGTCGTCGGTATCGAGGTCGCGAACAGCCATCCCGTATCCGTAGCGTTCAGGGAGATAATAGATTCTCCGGCATTCAGGGATTCGCGCGGTATGCTTCCGCTTGCGCTCGGCAAGGACATAGGCGGCGATGCGATCGTTCGTAATCTTGAAAAAATGCCGCACCTGCTTGTCGCGGGCGCGACCAATATGGGTAAATCGGTATGTCTGAACACCATCATCGTGAGCCTCATATACAGAAGTTCTCCGGAAGACGTGCGCATAGTCCTTGTCGACCCGAAGCAAATAGAGTTCACGCTTTATCGCGGACTTCCGCATCTTCTTCTCGAAAATCCCATAACCGACGTCAATCATGCGATCAACGCGCTGAATTATCTTATCGATGAGATGGAACGGCGTTTTGAATTGTTCAACAATATGTCGCAGGCAGGCTACGCCGTCCGTAACCTTGAGGAATACAATAAGTGCGATCTTGTTCGTTCGGGAAAGGCAAAGAAGATCCCGTATATAGTGATGGTGGTCGATGAGCTTGCCGACCTGATGACGACGAAGAAAAAAGAGGTCGAGGGAGGCATCAGGCGCATAGCGCAGAAAGCGCGTGCCGCAGGCATACACCTCGTGCTGGCTACGCAGAGGCCGTCTGTGGATATCATAACGGGTTCGATAAAAGTCAATCTTCCGTCCAGAATATCTCTCAAGGTCACTTCCAACGCGGATTCGCGCACGGTGCTCGATCAGGGCGGCGCGGAATCGCTTATAGGCCGCGGCGATATGCTGCTCATGTGTAATTCGGAGCCTATACGATTGCAGGGTGCGTTCCTCACGAATGAGGAGATAGTATCCATCGTGAATTATGTGAAATCTCATAACAAGGCTATATTCGATAAAGACATAGAAAAGGTGATACTTGTCGATCAGAACGAGCCGGAAGAGAATGCTTCCGCGGCGAGCGAGTCGGAAGAAAGCGCCGATGAAAAGATGTTCCCCAACATCATGCGTTGTTTCATAAATTGCGGGAAGGCATCGACTTCGCTGATACAGACGCGCTTCTCGCTCGGCTACGCCCGTGCTGCACGTATCATCAATACTCTCGAAATGCGTCGGTGGGTCGGTCCTTCGACGGGAGCCAAGCCGAGAGAAGTCTATATGACGGAATCCCAGTTCGAGACCATATTCGGCATACCTTTCAATGAGTGACGTGATGTGTACTGAAAAAAAGAAAGTCGCGGTAATATCTCTCGGGTGCGATAAGAACCGGGTCGATACCGAAAATATACTGTATTATCTCGGTAAAGGCGGATATTCTGCGACGAACGATCTCGGCGAAGCCGATGTCATCATAATAAATACCTGCGCGTTCATAAAATCCGCGGAAAAAGAAGCGATAGATACGATATTCGAAGCGGCTGAATATAAAAAGACGGGCAGGTGCGAAACGCTCGTTGTTGCCGGATGTCTCCCGATGCGGTACGGGAACGAGTTGTCCGAACTCCTTCCGGAAGCCGATTGTTTTATCGGTATGAACGATTATGCCGACATATGCGGGATCATAGATCGCAGGGATCGGTTGAGTTTGTTCGGTCATTATACCGAAACCGCAAAACGAATACTGTCGACTCCGCCGCATTA
>USNB01000078.1 GCA_900555875.1 uncultured Eubacteriales bacterium | reverse complement strand
GCGCGCGCTCCATGCCCATGGCGAACCCGACGCATCCCGTCGGCTTGCCGCCGATGGACGCCACAAGATCGTCATATCTTCCGCCGCCGAGCACCGTGCCCTGAGCGCCAAGTTCGTCGGTAACGAATTCAAATACCGTCCGCGTATAATAGTCCAGCCCGCGCACGATACCGGCGTCAACCTCATAAGGCATCCCGCTTTCATCCAGCAGCGAGCACAGCGTTTCGTGATGCTCGCGGCAGTCGTCGCAGAGATAATCGAGTATGACCGGCGCTCCTTCCGCGATCTTTTTGCATTCCGGGTTCTTGCAGTCGAGAAGACGAAGCGCATTCCTGCCGTACCGTTCGCGGCAAGTGCCGCACATTTCGTCAAGGCGTTCGGCAAAATATCCGCGCAGCGCTTCAACGTACTTTTTGCGGCAATCCGCGCATCCTATCGAATTGAGCTTGAGCCTGATATTCTTCAGTCCGAGGCTTTTCAGCGCGTCGTATGCGAACGTTATGCAGTCAAGATCCAGATAAGGACTGGTAGCGCCGTACACCTCCGCTCCGAACTGATGGAACTCGCGCAAACGGCCCGCCTGCGGCCGCTCGTACCTGAATGCGGATATGATGTAATACGTCTTGAGCGGCAGCGACATGGACTCCAGCGAATTCTCCACATAGCTGCGCGCGACAGACGCGGTCCCTTCGGGGCGGAGCGTTATGGATCTGCCGCCCTTGTCTTCGAACGTATACATCTCTTTGGATACTACGTCCGTCTCATCGCCTATAGAGCGCGAAAACAATTCCGTATGCTCGAAAGTCGGCGTGCGTATCTCGTGCGCATTGTACAGCGCCGCGACCTTACGCAGCCTTCCTTCGGCATACTGCCACTTCCTGCTCTCCGAAGGAAGTACGTCCTTTGTTCCTTTTGGTATGTTTATCATATCAGATGATGTATCTCTTGAGATTGAGTATCCTCGCCTCTTTGCCGAGGTGCTCGAGAACGTAGTTTCTGTCTATCTTCACTTCCACCATGGGATGATCTCCGCTCGCATTGAACGATATATCGTCAAGCAGACTTTCCATAACGGTATGCAGACGGCGCGCTCCGATGTCCTCCATCGTCTCGTTCTCCGCTGCGGTTATGCGCGCGATCTCCTCTATGGCGTCGTCGGTGAACGAAAGATCGACGTTATCCACCTTGAGCAGTTCGGCATACTGTTTCGTGATCGCGTTCTCGGGAACGGTGAGTATCTTCACGAAATCGTCGTATGTCAGGCTGCCGAGTTCCACTCTTATGGGGAAACGCCCCTGAAGTTCAGGGATGAGATCCTCCACCTTTGCGAGCATGAACGCGCCGGACGCGATGAACAGTATGAAATCCGTCTTGATGCTGCCGTACTTGGTCTGCACCGTGGACCCTTCCACAATGGGAAGTATGTCGCGCTGCACGCCTTCGCGGCTGACGTCCGCTCCCGAAGTTCCGTTTCCTCTCGACGTGATCTTGTCTATCTCGTCTATGAAGATGATACCTTCCTGCTCCGCGCGGCGCACCGCCTCCGAATTTATGGCGTCCTGATCGAGTCGTTTTTCGCTCTCTTCTATCGTGAAATACTCAAGAGCTTCTTTGACCGTTATCTTGCGCGCCTTCTTTTTCTTGGGCATCAGTCCGCCCAGCATTTCGCCGATATTGATCTCCATGCCCATGCCGCCCGGCATCTCGATCGGTTTGGGCGCTTCTGCTATCTCCACGTCGATGAGCTTGTCGTTCTCTTTCCCCTCGCGTATGGATCTCAGGAGCGTTTCGCGCATCACGGCTGCCGAGGCTTCGGAATTCTTACGCTTCCTCTCTGCCATGAGGACTTCGAGCACGCGCTTCTCCGCCTCTTCGCGGGCAACAGACTCCACCTCCGCCATCTTCTCCTCTTTGACGAGGTGAACGGACGTCTCGACAAGATCGCGTATCATGGATTCCACGTCTCTTCCGACATAGCCCACTTCGGTGAACTTGGTCGCTTCCACCTTTATAAAAGGCGCCTTGACGAGTTTTGCGAGCCTCCTCGCTATTTCCGTCTTGCCTACACCGGTGGGGCCTTTCATTATTATGTTCTTGGGAGTTATCTCCTGGCGAAGCTCCTCGGTAAGTTTGCTTCTGCGATAACGGTTACGGAGCGCTATGGCTACCGCCCGCTTGGCGTCGGCCTGACCTATGATATATCTGTCAAGTTCCGCCACTATCTGTTTGGGAGACATGCTCATACGTTCAGACCTCCTCTATCGTAGCGTGATCGTTGGTATATACGCAGATCTCGCCCGCTATCTTAAGACTTTCCGCAGCGATCTCGCGCGCGGTCATATCCGTATTCCGAAGAAGAGCGCGCGCCGCCGACAGTGCGAAATTTCCGCCGCTGCCTATAGCGCACACGTCTTCGGGTTCGATCACGTTGCCCGTTCCGTCCACGAGGAACATCTCCTCCGAGTTAGCAACGATCATCATCGCTTCCAGCTTGCGCATGATCTTATCGCTGCGCCAAAGCTGAGCAAGCTCCACGGCGCTGCGCATGAGATTGCCGGCATATTTGCGCAACATTTCTTCAAATCGTTCGCACAGAGTGAAAGCGTCCGCGACCGATCCCGCAAAACCGACGATGACTTTATCGTCGTAAAGTCTGCGCACTTTGACGGCGTTGCTCTTCATGATCGTCGTCTCGCCCGCGGTGACCTGACCGTCGCCCGCGATCGCCGTTTTGCCGTTTCTTCTGACGGCTACAATGGTAGTTCCTCTTATCTTCATATGGCCATACTCTCCGTATATTTTCGAATATCTTCAAGGGAACGCGACGCATACGCTTCCTTTCTCATCCGTTTGTCGCGGATCTCCGTTCCGAGCGGCGGCAATAACCCGTAATTTGCGTTCATGGGCTGAAAATCGCCGTTAGGCGCGGATATATACCTCGACAAAGCTCCCATTATCGTCGTCGCGGGAAGAGGCAGAGGTTCCTTTCCTTTTATCATGCGGAGCACGTGAAGCGCCGCCATTTTTCCGGACGCTATGCTCTCCACATATCCCTCCACGCCGGACAGCTGCCCCGCGACAAGCAACGTTCCGTCTTTCAGCGAACGGAAAAACATATCTATCGACGACGGTGCGTCTATATACGTATTGCGGTGCATGACGCCGTAACGCAGATACTCCGCGTTTCTGAGCGCGGGGATCATGCCGAATACCCGCTTCTGTTCACCGAACTTCAGATTCGTCTGAAAACCGACGAGGTTATACATATCCCCTGCAGCATTCTCCCGCCGAAGCTGCAGCACGGCATAAGCGCGCCTGCCCGTTTTAGGATCCGTAAGTCCGACAGGCTTCATCGGACCGAAACGCAGAGCGTCGCGACCGCGCGCCGCCATGACTTCCACAGGCATACAGCCCTCGAAGATCTCGCCTTTTTCGAAATCGTGAGCGACTGCGCGTTCGGCGGAGACGAGCGCGTCATAGAACGCGTCGTACTCCTCCTTATCCATCGGACAATTCAGATAATCCGAATCGTTTCCTTTGCCGTATCTCGCCGCAAAAAACGACTTGTCGGGATCCACGCTGTCAGCGCTGACTATGTGCGCCTCTGCGTCGTAAAAGTGCAGCGAGCCGAAATTATCAGATATGAATTTATCCATCGGCGAAAGAGTGAGCGGTCCCGTAGCTAAGATCGTATAATCCCCCGTCCCTTTCTCTCCCGCAAGCGCGCATCTGATATCTATCCCGCTGCCGCGCAGCCTTTCCGTAACGCGGCGAGCAAACATATCACGGTCGACGGCAAGCGCTGAACCTGCCGGTACGGCGCACTTCTCCGCCTCTTCGAGCACTCCGCACCCGAGAACGCGCAGCTCTGCTTTCAGCAGACCGTGCGCAGTCGCCGGATCGTTGCTCTTGAGCGAATTGCTGCAAACGAGCTCGCAGAAATCCGTATTTGTATTTGCGGGACCGAGACGGGAAGGTTTGCAGTCGATAAGCGTCACTTCCGCTCCGCCTTCGGCAAGCGTGAGCGCGGCTTCGCTGCCGGCAAGCCCGGCGCCTATAACGGTCACTTTACCGGGCATCGGCAGACTCATCCGTTTTCTTTGCCGAATAATTGCAATCCTTATCCGAGCACCTGTAATACACGCCGTCTCTCCTGACTTTTTCGAGAAGCATGCTGCCGCAGACCGGACACTTCAGATCCGTCGGCTTATCTGTCACGGAAAACTTACACTCGGGATAACCCGTACATCCGTAAAACACGCTCTTACGGTAATTTATGCGACGGAGAGGTTTTCCGCACAAAGGACAGGGCGGAAGCGGCTCCTCTTCCCCGTATTCTTTCGTGTTCTTGCACTTGGGGTAATTGGGGCATGCGAGGAATTTTCCGCGCGAACCTGTTTTGACGACCATCCTTGCTCCGCACTTTTCACAGATAACGTCCGTCTCCTCGGGCGGTTCTTCCTTACGCACGCGGATATTTCCGTTTTCGTCCAGCTGTTTCGTATTCTTGCACTTAGGATATGCCGAGCAAGCGAGGAATTTACCGTATCTGCCCTCACGGATGACCATGGGCGCGCCGCATTTCTCGCATTTATAATCCGTTTCCTGCGCGGGAGGCTTTATGTTATAACCGTCGCCCATGGCTTTCTTAAGCTCGTTTTCAAACCCCGTATAGAATTCGCCTATAAGCTGTTGCCAGACTTTTCCGCCTTCCTCTATCGTATCCAGCTTGTCTTCCATCTCCGCGGTGAACTTGACGTCCATTATATCCGGGAAATACATCATGAGCATATCGCACACTTTGCAGCCGAGTTCGGTGGGCTTGATGGACTTGCCTTCGCGCTCGGTATACGCGCGCTTTTCGATAAGGGACACGGTAGGCTGATATGTCGCGGGACGACCTATGCCCTTTTCTTCCATCGCCTTTATCAGCGTCGCTTCCGTGTAACGGGCGGGCGGTTTCGTGAACTTCTGCTCGTAAACATATTCGACGAACGCGGGACGGTCGCCCTCGGAAAGATCGGGCAGTTTTTTCATATCGTCGTCGTCCTTTTCCTTGTCGCTGTACACTTTCGTATAGCCGGGGAAAAGAGGCGTCCTGCCCGTAACCTTGAAACCGTAATCGCCGCATTCTATGTCTGCCGAAAGCGAATTGTACTTCGCTTCGCTCATCTGGCTCGCAAGAAAACGCTCGTATATCAATTTATAAAGACGGTAATGATTGCGGTTTATCGAGTCCTTGAGACTGTCCGGCGTGCGATCGAGGGATATCGGCCGTATTGCCTCATGCGCATCCTGAACGTTTCCCTTGCTCGCGTAGAAATTCGGTTTTTCGGGCACGTAATCCGCTCCGTAATTCGCCGAGATGAACTCGCGTGCAGCCGCCTGTGCTTCGGGCGAAACGCGGGTGGAGTCCGTTCTTATATACGTGATGAGCGCGACCTTGCCTTCTCCCGGGATATCCACGCCTTCATACAGTGACTGCGCGGACATGGATACCTGCTTAAGGCTCATGCCGAGCTTGTTTATGGCGTCCTGTTGCATCGTGCTCGTTCTGAACGGAGCCGGCGCGTGCGCCTTCGTTATCGTTTTCTTTACGCTTGTGACGATATACGGCTTGCCGTCCAGAGCGGCGATCGCCCGTTCGAAATCGTCTACCACCGGAATGATCGCTTTGATGACGTCTTCGCCGCCGCTGGCGATCAGGTCCATCTTCTCTTTCAGCGTCCGTTTGCGGAAATTGTCGAATTCCGCCGACAGGCGCATATATTTGTCCTGCCATGCTTTACATGCCTCTGCCATTTTGTCGGCTTCCTGCACGGCATCCATGTCTGCGATATCCTGGTCGGCTGTCAGCGTGTCAGTGTCGATCGTAGGCTCCGGAACGGCATCGTCCAGCGTCTTGTTCTCAAACTCCTGATTTTCTGTATTATTCTCCTGATTTTCCATAACGGTTTCGTATTATCTGCTCACAGTTTGTCAAATAGCGTACCAATTCAATGCC
>USNB01000077.1 GCA_900555875.1 uncultured Eubacteriales bacterium | reverse complement strand
CGCTACCGCTCTCTATGGCAGATATATGGCGAAAGTCACTTACGATAACGGTTACGAGGAACTGTATACTGAACTTGTAACGCCGGGCGGAAAGACCACTGCGCCCGATGCAAGAGTGGATGACTTCGTAAAGCGTTATATGGACGACGAAGATATTTCCTACAACGACTCGGAAGGCAACGCCATTGATTTTACGGCAGACACGTTTGACAAAAACGAAGTTGTGACCGTGCTTTGGAAAACGCCGGGACTTCAATATGAGGTAATCGAAGGAAATAATTATCGTGTATCGGGGATTGATACGACGGATATTACCTATCCCGCTGTTTCCGTTCTTTCCAAAAACGTAACGATTGAAGGCAAGGCTGGCTGCAATGTAGTGGCAGTTGATGCCGCTGTCGGTTTAGACAGATATGATCAGGCGGAAGTTTTCATTTTCAATGAAGGCATTGAATCTATAAGAGGGTTTTATGCTGCTTCATTAGCCGGCAGATCTGCGATGAAAGAGGTTCAGCTCCCTTCGACATTAACAATATTGGAAGATTCATTCAATATGCTGGGACACAATCTTACCGGATTAATTCTGCCCGAAGGGCTGGAAGTGATCATAGACTGTTTTTGGAGCGATATGTTGGCATCGACAGGAACTTATCGTGAAAACGGTTTAGATATTACTGTAACCATTCCTTCTACTGTAACCAATATGGTAGCTGTTCCCAATAATCTTGATCTTTCGAAGAATAAGAATTTTCAGTATGACCAAGAAGGCAGACTATACTATATCAGCGCTAAAAGCAAAAGTATAATTCTCTGCTCGGAATATCAGTCGAACGTTACGGATGAGGGCAGACTTGTCGTGGAAGAGGGCGTAACGGGCGTGCAGGTATATCTGCTTTCTACTATGGACTTTGACTATCTCGACTTGCCTTCTACTTTCAGAGAAGTAGGCTATAACAATGCTGCCGAGGATTATTCCGCATATACGGGCAATTTGCTTACGCCGCGTGCAGTGATCAGCAACCCTGAAGCTGCGCCTGTTGAAGGGGCAAGCCGGTATTCATATGCAATCGTTTCCAATCTCGATGAAACCACCTATGTTACGATAGCGCGTACAGGTGATTTGCCCGTAAGCGACTATGCGTTTGTTTCCACTTCTGGTGTTCCCCATAACGGCAGCGAATTTGAAGATGACGTCAAAGTTGTGCTCATTGGCGATGCAACGCCGGGCGAAGCGGTAGAAATTCGTCTGACGGTTTCCTATCCGCGCGATAATGTGGCAACGCCCATCGTGCTTGACGGCTATAAGATCGGCGATACGCTTACCGTTGCGGCTATTCTTGAAGCGGCAAAGGTTTCTGGAGAGGATTATACCGTGATTGTTCGCAACGTCGGTGAAGTGTATGAAGGCGGCACAATAACTTCCGACATGTATATTACCGTCGAATGCTATGCAAAGGCGGGCGGCTTTACATATACGGTCAATGCAGACGGTGAAACGGCGACCGTTACCGGATTTAATTCTGCTACTGCGGAACAGCTTACCGACGGTACTTATCGCGTTACCATCGACATGATTGACGGATATATTGTCACGGCCATTGCGGACGGCGCTTTCAATGGTGTCAGCGGCGTTTCCGAAGTGTACATTTCAAATGCTGTTACAACGATAGGCGCCGAAGCATTTATGAATATGGGCAATTTAAGACTTGTGGATATTGCTCCCGGCGGTCTTTCCGTCATCGGTGAAAGCGCCTTTGAAAACGCCGGTTGCGTGCAGGATTCCGACGGCAATTGGACGGTCAACACCGAAGGCGGTGTAGATGAGCTTACCATGATTCTGCCGCTTGCTGATCTTACAGATATCCAGCCGTATGCTTTTAAGACGAAGGCAATAGAAAAGTTTACTGCTGTTGATAGTGAATCAACAAGAAATATCCAAATGATGTTGATGCAGGGGACTTCCTCATTTACAGAAGGTATGTTCTTGTTCGCAATGACAGGAAGCAGCACAAATCGTGCAATCATTAAGTATACCGGTATAAATGAAACCAAGACCATGCAAAACTCTTCCGGCGCTGATACTGAAATTACGGTGAGAGGTGCTCAACTCGTGGCAATTGCCGGAGGCGCCGCTTATTTCAATGCCAGCTCCGGTTTAGCGTTAGGGTTTTCATATAGGTATTTTGATTCGCAAATGGGCGCGTATGCTCCGGCACTTGCTACCAATGTTTTTGAGTATGAAATTATGGAAGGCTCTGTTTATTATGGAGGCTCAAAGTTACAACTTTATATCGGTATGGTGAGCAAGGTGCATAAAAACGCATTTACCGATATAGAGGATGAAGCACCCAGTATAAACTATTACAACTGTTCTTACGATCAGCACATGACTATTGAGCAGGTTCAGACTCAGGATCCTGAAATTTTTGAAGAAGGCTGGTTTGAAGGCGCGGATAATTCCGAAAATACGTTTATGGCAGATGCGAAAGTACAGTCTTCAAAATATCCTCTTATGTGACCTGTGCATAAAAGTGTTTTGATTGGTTGCAGAAGTTAAGGAGACAGTCCGCGCCCGTCTTCGGGCGGGCGCGGATAAATTTTTTGGACAAACAAAAATGAAAAAGAAATCTATCCTTGCAATACTCATCGCCGTACTTTGTTTTTCAGCCGTATGTTTTACGGCTTGTTCGAGCTACGACGGACAGACGCCGCAGGATATTTTGGAAAATGTCTACGGTGATACGGAATATACAATATCCTTTGTAGCGAAGGACGCGGACGCGCCCGTCGCGGATATGACATACACGGCAAAGAGTATGCCTGCTTTGCCTACGCCCACAAGGGTGGGGTATGTCTTTTCGGGCTGGTATTTCGATTCTTCCTATACCATGCCGTATTCCGACGGGATATTGTATCTCTATATGCGCGATGTGGTGCTGTATGCAAAGTGGGAACAGGAAGCGCTCTCTGCAAACGGCACTTACGATATAGATTACTGTGCGTCGATCGTGGACGATACTCTCAGTCTCGGCGAACTTGCGGAGGAGTACGGCTACAAAAATTGGGCGGACGATATTGTGACGGATGAAACATATATCGAAAAGACGGACGACGGGCTTCTTTTGAAAATTCAGTACGACTGCCGTGCGCTCGAACCGCTTTCGCTTTCCGATTATAAATCGTATGAGGTGACGCTTGCCTCTGCGCTCAACGATTCGGATATTTACATTGCAGATACCGTCGATTCGTACACGGATACGTTAAAGACGCTTTATATAGATATTACGGATATGGATCTTTCCACGCCCATATACTTCAACATTTCGACTATAAATTGGGAGACGGAAGGGCTTACGGACGAACAGCGCCTTGCCACGCAGACGACTTATACCGTAGAATTTTCCATTGAAAGACTGATAGGTTTTTCCCGCCCGTTCGAAGATACGTCCGTGCCGCTCGAAGACGGGTACTATCTCGTCCGTACCTATATGTCGCAACTCGATATGTCGGAAACGATGATGGACAGTTTCAACCCCGTCTATTCGTATATCATTGCCGAAGGCGGGAACTACACGCTCGTAAAACCGCTGTATCCCTATTTCGGCATTACGGAATATTATCTGGGAGAACTTCTCGAACCTCTTGCGGCGAACTATTATAACAGAATGGCTACTTTTATGCCGTGGCAGGTGTGCTACGAGGTCGATATTTCCGATTATGAAGGACAGACGGGCGTCGAGTCCGATTACTACCCCGAAACATACAATGCCGGAAGGTATAAAGAGTATTCTGTGGAATTTCATGCCGAAACGGGCAACTGTTACAGCATCATCGATCTCGGCAATAATTTGCAGACTGCGCTCGTGCTTTCCGGTTCTCCGACCGGGTTTATGGAAGTGGCGGTCGATCTGGGTGAAATGCACACTTTGATGACGATAGATTACGAGCATATCGTAAAACTGACTTCCATTGATTATGAGCCTTTGGAAGGTGACGCCTTTATCGCCGAAGAAGAAATACAGTATTATCCGGGAGATATAGACGATCTGAACGAACGCGGCAAGACGTTCGATGCGACGGAAGAATACGGTCTTTCCACGCGCATGATAAATTACTTTTTCACGGCAACGGGGCTGAACAGTTCTTATCAGTCGCGGACGGCTTACGACAGCCGCATCACCGTTGCTCCAACCGCCTCGACCAACGCGCAGACGGTTGCCGATTCGCGCTACGACATTGCGTATTTCTCGGTTTCGAGCGAGATTTTCGGGTATGATCCGACAGCCGCTGCCGAAAACGGAGAAAAACTTTATTACGATTCCATGACGCTCGGCACGTTCACATCCGCTAATATGCGCGAATTTGACGAGTACCGCCTCGGAAAATCGTATCGGGCGGGGCAATCGGTCGTGCTTTCCGAGCTGTATGCCGAAAAGGTGGACTCCGACGCCGATTTTAACACTGTAAGCTGGCAGGCGTACCGGATGGTGAACGGCGAACCCGATTTTTCGCAGCCCGTATCGGTTGACGGTTCTTTCGTTATGGAAGAAAGCGTCGCCATACTTTTCTCATCGGGCAGTGCGGGGAACAGGCGGATCTCGCTTGTCGAAGCCGTACTGTACGAGGAACCGCAGATAACGGTGGAAGGGAATTGGAGCCTTTCGGCGGGGAATGAAAATACCTATGTTACGGACGATGCGATCACTTTGGACAGCAGATACGCTTATCCCGTCGTGACTTACACATGGGGAGCAAAAAGCGGGAGCTTTGTCGGCGATTATTATGACAGCGGAACGTCGGGGCTGAACGATCTGAAAGTCGCGTATTACACGGAAGAAAACGGCGTTTATTATCTGCATGCCGTCTCGCGTGAAGTGTCGGATTTTACGATGGCGACGGATTACAGGTTGGTCGTCTATGAGCTCTCCAACATTTACGGAGAAAAGCAGTATATTTACTTCGAGTACACTGCAGACGGGGTAAACGACACGTTTTTCAGCGTGACGGACGATGAAGCCGGCAACGGCACCATGTACGATTCCGGGACGTTGGAAGAAGATACGAACGGCGCATTGCTCGGCGCGGCGGCAAGCGCGACGGGGTATCTCAACGCCGAGAATTATCTTGACGAATTGCTGCGAAATTATTATTTGCACACTTCAAGCGGCGATTACAGGTTTGCGCTTTCGTCTTATCGGCTGTATCTTGACGGAAATTCGTCGGAATATTCTGCGGATGAGATGACGGAAGGGCTTGCAAAGCAGTTGTGGCAAAGCATATCCCAAAGCAATTTCGCGGTTTTGACATTGAACTACACGCGCGGCGAACATTCCTTTACGATGCGGTATATTGCCCGCATCACATTCAGCGGAAACAGGGATTTCCGTTCCGTTGACGAGGAAGACTACTTTACGGGATATGAATACACGTTCATCCGTCCGTATGTATATGACATGGAGGGCAATTCTCTCGGCGCTCTTACGGTAAGCGCCGCAAAGTATGCTTCGCTTGACAGCAATGAAGTGTTAAACAACGTGCAGTCGGCAAGGGCGGTGCGCTTGTCGCTGTCGGGGCAGCAATATTCGATGGCTTTTTCGGAAACGGGTAAATACAGATTGACTTATACTTTTTCGATATCGCTTTCATCGACTGAAAGATTTACGTTTTCGCTGACGCAGGATGTTTATGTGCTGGACGGTCAGGGCGAAGTGTCCGTTACCTATGTGACAGATGAAGACCACCCGTTCTCCGATGAAATGATGCGCGATGCCGTGGATCACACGTTTGCCGACGGCAGCAAGGGGTATGCCTATACGCAGACGTATAGTTTGTTGCAGGCGGTACGATTGCTTTCGTATTCCGATTTTGCCGCGGGAAGAGATATCTTTTTCGGCTGGTCGATGGAAGAAAACGGTTCGGCCCGCGCGGCGTCCGTTATTTCGGCAGGGTATTCGATAACCGATTTTATTTCTCGCTTCGGCGACAGCGATCCGACGGTCTATGCAATATGG
>USNB01000076.1 GCA_900555875.1 uncultured Eubacteriales bacterium | reverse complement strand
CGGAGGTGAGGTGACGGTCCGCGGGGCGGATCCTTCATATCTTGCGGAAGTGACGGGTATGCTGCGCAGGTCAGGAGCGACGGTCACAGAGCGGACTGACGGGGCTACAGTATCGTCGGACGGTATGTTGCGCGCTCCTGGAAGGATAGAGACGCGGCCTTACCCGGGTTTTCCCACCGATCTGCAGTCGCCTGCCACTTCGCTCGCGGCAGTCGCAGGCGGCACATCATACATAATAGAGAATATGTTTGAAAACAGGTTCCGTCATATCCCTCAGCTTCGTTTGATGGGCGCCGACATAACCGTATGCGGCAGAGCCGCCACGGTCAGGGGGCGACCGCTCCACGGCGCCGAAGTCAAGGCGGAAGATCTGCGCGGAGGAGCCGCGCTGGTCCTTGCGGCGCTCCGCGCCGAGGGAACGAGCGTGGTAAGCGGACTCGAGCACATAGATCGCGGTTATTTCGATTTCTCCGGAAAGCTCGCCGCTCTCGGCGCGGACATCAGGAGAACGGCGGACTGATCGTTATGTAATTATATATAAATGCGCAAATTTATAAATACGCTTGATTTTATAAATGCATTTTGATATAATAACCTATATGAGGAATAAGAGGCTTATAATCCTGCTTTCCGTTTTCGGAGGTATCGTAGTGCTCGTGATCGTTATGAGCGCGGTCTTTACGATATACCATATTGAAGCGCTGTGCGTCAGCCATTATTCGCCGACGCAGAACGAGGAGATCTCCGAAGTATCCGGTCAGGTAATAGAAGCGGCTGACGATTTCATGTACAGAAGCATATTCCTGTTCGATGAAGAGGAGCTGATGGAAGCCGTCGATTCAAAAGTCATCCGTGCGGAAACGGTGAACGTCGAATGCGTATTCCCCAACAAGATCCAGATCGATTACAGGTATGTTTCCGACGATCTGCAGATATATAACGAGGACGACGGTACATACATCATCGCCGGAACGTCCTGCAAGATCACGCGCATATCCGAAGAACCGGTGGTTTCATCCGATTCGCCGGTCATGACGGTAACTCCGTTCGAAAAACCGGTCAGCAACGTTCCGGGCGAATATCTTTATTCCGTCGATTCGTTCGACCGTATCGCGATGGCTATGCTCACTACATATGCCGAATCGCTCGAAAAACCGTCGGACGCGGGCAGCAAGGTGTTCCGCGCGTCATACGATTCCGTCGATCTTTCTCGCGGAGGAGGCGATCCTTCGGTCGGCGGCGGGATTATAGAGATAACCATGCGCAGCGGTTTTACGTTCAGGCTGGAATGCCGCAGCGACGGCAGTTTTGAGGAAGGCGGGGATCTCGAGCGCGCGGTAAACGCCATGGTATCGTCATATTACGCGGCGTCCAACAGTGACGCGGTGGACGAAACGGGCGGATACGCCGTAGTGCATTACGATCGGAATACGGGCAGTTACAGAGCCGA
The DNA here is from genome assembly GCA_900555875.1 of uncultured Eubacteriales bacterium. Lineage (GTDB taxonomy): Bacteria > Bacillota > Clostridia > Christensenellales > Pumilibacteraceae > Protoclostridium. The sequence continues at coordinate 4,574 of USNB01000076.1, read as the reverse complement.
TTACGGCACAGACAGCTGACGAGGAGGCAAGGGTGGCACAGGAAGTTGCAATACTCGACGTCGGATCGTCGCGTATCACCGCGATGATAGGACGGCGCGGAGTCAATAATACGATAAATATCGTCGGTACGGGCGAGTGCGAATACCCGGGCTACGAGGACGGTGAATTCTATCGCCCGGACGAGCTTGTAGGTACTGTTTTCAAGGCGATATCCGCAGCCGAGACGGACGCCAACATGAAAATACGTCATTTGTACATAGGCGTTCCCGGACAGTTCTCGGTCACGCAGTGTAAAGACGTTACCATGGCGCTCAACAAACGCCGTAAGGTAACGGACGAAGATGTGGACAAGCTGCTCTCTCTCGGCAACGATTTCGACGACAACGAAGAATACGAGCTTGTAAACAGTCAGCCCGTGTACTTTACCCTCGGCGACGAGCGCAAACTCATTCAGCCTGTCGGGATGACGGCGACAAGATTGTCGGGATATATATCGTATATCCTTGCAGACCGTAAATTCACCGGATTGTTCGGCAGGATAGCGGAGGATCTCGGAATAGAATCGGTCGATTTCGTAAGCTCGCTGCTTGCGGAAACGCTGTTCCTTTTTGATGACGTCGTGCGCGACAGGTATGCCGTGCTCGTCGACGTCGGCTATATCGTTACGGATATAGCTGTAGCGCGCGGCGACGGCATAGTGCGACAGTTCAGTTTTTCGCTCGGCGGCGGGCACTTTACCAAGGATCTGCATGAGGATCTCAGCATACGGTTCTCGCTTGCGGAGACGCTCAAGCGGAAAGCCGTTCTCAATCTCGAATTTTCGCAGGAAGACACATACGATCTTCCGGTGGGAGACAGGGTGATGTCGCTGTCCGCGACGCAGGTGAACGATGTCGTCATCGCCCGGATGAATAAACTTGCCAAAACGATAAACAAATGCCTCTCTTCGTGCGATCTTCCGCCGTCGGCGACGTATTGTCTTACGGGCGGAGGGATATCGTATATCCCCGGTGCAGTGGATTTTCTTTCCAAAAAGACCGACAGACAGTTCGAGATAGCAGCGCCCGATCTTCCTCAGATGAACAAGCCTCATCTTTCTAGCGCGTTGTCTCTCATGGATATGGTCCTCGGAGCGGAATCCGCGCCGCAGCGCAAGAAAGGATTGTTTGCTAAACTGTTCGGAAGATAAAAGGAGATGACCGATAATGTCAAGACAGATTTACGGTAATGAAGCGCCGAGTTCCAAGATCGCCGTTGTCGGCGTGGGAGGAGGCGGAGGCAATGCGCTCAACAGGATGATCGACAGCGCGTTTGGCGGGGTCGATTTTATCGCGATCAATACCGACCTTCAGGATCTGCACAAATCCAAAGCAAAATTCCGCATACAGATAGGCGAAAAGCTCACTCAGGGGCTTGGAGCCGGCGCTAATCCCGAAATAGGACAGCGCGCAGCGGAAGAGAGCCGCAATATCATCAAGGAATATCTTAAGGAGGCGAACCTCGTTATCATCACTGCCGGTATGGGCAAGGGTACGGGTACGGGCGCTTCTCCCGTCGTGGCGTCCATCGCCAAAGATATGGGCAAGCTCGTCGTAGCCGTGGTCACGAAGCCGTTTTACCTCGAGGGGCGTCATCGTATCGTAAACGCCGATATAGGTATAGAGAATCTTTCTAAAGTGGCGGATGCGTACATAGTCGTCGCAAATGAAAATCTTGTCGCTCTTTCTAACAATGCGACGATGAGCGAGGCTTTTGAGTATGCGGACGGAGTGCTTCGCCAGTGCATACTCGGCATAAGCGACGTGATCATCAACACGCAGACCCTCAACATCGATTTTGCCGATCTTCGCACGGTTCTCAAGGATATGGGCAGGGCTTATCTCGGTATAGGAAGCGGCAGCGGAACGGACAGAGTGATAAACGCCGTCAAGTCCGCAGTCAACATACGTCTTCAGGATATACGCATAAACAATGCTACCAGTGTTATGCTGTATGTCAAGGCAAAGAAGGAAGTGACCGTAGAGGAGATAGATAAGGCAGCCGTGCTCGTGCGCGAGGCTGTACACAAGGACGCGAATATAATATTCGGTTTCGATTTCCGCGACGATCTTCCCCATGATGTGGAGATAATGCTGATCGCCACGGGATTCGGCGACGAGCGCCGTCAGGCGGAAGCAAGCCGCAGCCCTGCGACGCGTGAACCGGAGGCAGCGCCGGCGGAACGGGACAGGCAGCCGTCTGATCCTCAGCCAAAGCGCGGTCCCGGTATCGCATCGAGCATCGTGCACGTCAGCGATACGGATGACGATGACGACGTCGCTCCATGGCTGAAAGAACAGCGTAACCGTCGGCAGAATACCTTCGGGGACAAAAAATAACGAAAAATCGTCGATAATACTCGAAAAACGCTTGATCCCGATCAAGCGTTTTTCTTATTGTCGCATGAGCGAAAATGAAGTGCCATCCGTATTGTAATGTACCTCCTGAAGTTTTGTCTGACTTTTGGGGTGCGCTTCATATGCGGGTGGATATTTATTTTATCGACAATAAAGGCGATTACTCACCCGATATTATATGCTACAATTGCGACGATGAAGGTGTATATAGAATTTGTAGTGATCGATAATGTGGTCGTTACCGTGCTTTCTTCATATCTTGCGTATACGTTTACAGGTATCAGACCGAAGCGCTTGCGGACGGCTGCTACAGCGATCGCAGGAACTTTAGTAAGCGTGTTTTATCCGTTCTGGAGCCTGCCGACTCCGCTTATAGTGCTTGCGAAGATCCTTGTGGGAGTATTGCTGTCCGTAGTGTTGTTCGTAAGAGTATGCAATGTACCGTTGGGCGCGCTGGCGTTTTTTGCGTCCACTGCATTGCTTGCGGGCGCGAGCGTGGCTGCAAACTGTTTTATTTCGGGGGATCTCGGGCTGGCGCTTTCTTCGCATTATCTGCCGTATTGTCTTCCTTCTGCAGTGAGCGTGCTGATCTATATCCCGACTGCGGCGCTCATAAAAGCGGCAAGGAAAAAGCGGATCGAGAATTCTTTCCGGCGCAAAGTTATGGTCACGATTCGCGGAACTACCGCGGAAATGACGGGGTATATCGATACCGGCAACGGGCTGGAGGACGACGGCGTTCCGATAGCGGTGGTAAAGCTGTCGTCTGTGATAGGGAAATTCGGAGACGACGTGCTCCTCAGATATTCTTCCGGAAGCAAGATCGTAGGCGGGATAGGCGGCGAGACGCGACTCATTCTGATAAAGCCGGACAAATTCTTATTATATTTCGATAAAAAACGGAATAAATATAGTGATGTGATACTGGGCATATCGGCATGCGGATTCGGCCGCAACGAAGACATGCTTTTACCCGTATCCGTACTCGGAGGCAGTTATGCTTAAGTTGATAAAAAAAATTATCGGAAAGATCCTCGGTATAAAAGAGGGCGAAGTGCATTACGTGGGCAGCGGAGAGACCTTGCCCATGCCGCTTTCGCCGTCGGAAGAAAGCCGCGCGCTCGGCGAGATGCGCGAGGGAAGCGCCGCCGCAAAATCATTGCTCATAGAGCGCAACCTGCGGCTCGTCGTATACATAGCGCGCAAGTTTGACAATACGGGCGTCGACGTGGAGGATCTCATCGGCGTGGGGACCATAGGTCTGATCAAGGCGGTCAATTCATATAACTTTGAAAAGAACATCAAGCTCGCAACGTATGCGTCGCGCTGCATAGAAAACGAGATACTCATGCATCTCCGGCGTATCGTGCGCACACGGTGCGAGGTGTCGCTGGACGAGCCGCTCAACGTGGATTTCGAGGGAAACGAGCTTCTCATTTCCGATATACTCGGCACCGAGCCGGATATAGTCAGCAGAGGACTTGAAACGGATGTGGAAAAACAATTGCTACGCGACGCGGTATCACGCCTGACTGACCGCGAGCGCGTCATCATGGAAATGCGTTTCGGCCTTAAGGGAGAGGAAGAAAAGACGCAGAAGGAAGTGGCGGATATTCTCGGGATCAGTCAATCATATATTTCCAGGCTTGAAAAGAAGATAATACTCCACCTCCGCAAGGAGCTGAATAAGTCGGGCATATTCGCGTGATATTCACAAAACGCATGATGCATTATTAAAAATAAGTATTTTACATTCCGCTCGCCGCGCGCTATACTTTATACAGAAACATGCAGGAGGCACATATGAAAGACGAGAACTTTGAAAGAGCGAACATATTCGGCAAAGGCGAGGAGAACACCGCCTATGCGAAATTCTTTATCGGCAAGTCATACCTCAACCCGCTCAACGCTCCCGGCACGGGCGATCCGTTTTTTGCGAACGTTACGTTCGAACCCGGCTGTCGCAATAATTGGCACATACATCATGCGTCCGAGGGCGGAGGACAGATCCTGCTCTGCGTCGCGGGTGAAGGGTGGTACCGTGAATGGGGGAAGCCTGCGGTGCCTCTTAAACCGGGCGATTTTGTCAGGATACCGCCGGAGGTCAAGCATTGGCACGGGGCAAAAAAGGACAGTTGGTTTTCTCATATAGCCGTCGAGGTGCCCGGGAAAGATAC
>USNB01000075.1 GCA_900555875.1 uncultured Eubacteriales bacterium | reverse complement strand
AGAGCATGATAGACAAGGAACTCGAGACCGGCATGGAGCTGGTGCTCACGGCTGCTAATCTCGGCAGAGCGGCGCGCAACTCGGCTGCGATAAAGAACCGTCAACCGCTGTCCCGACTCATCCTCTGCGGCTCGGGCGCGTCCCGTCTCGGCGAAGAGCTGGCTGCGGTGCTCGAAGGCGAGCTCAACGTCAAGAGCGTGGAGTACGCCGACAGCGCCGAGGAGTATATCACATACGAGGTCAAGCCTCAGCTCAAGACGGTAGGGCCGAAATACGGCAAGCTGCTCGGCGGCATACGCACGCGCCTTGCGGAGCATGCGGCGGAGGCCGTAGCCGCGGTGCGCGGTGGCGGCACTTATGACTTTGAGGTGAACGGCAGCCCCGTCAGCCTTTCGGAGGACGATATGCTGATATCCGCGTCGTCGGGAGGCAGATACGCCTCCCAGTCCGCCGACGGACTGACCGTAGTTCTCGACTGCGAGATAACGTCCGCTCTTCGCGAAGAGGGCTTCGTGCGCGAGCTGGTCAGCAAGATCCAGACGATGCGCAAGGAAAGCGGCTTCGAAGTGACCGACCACATACTCCTTTCTTTGTCCGGCAGCGATGAAGTGCTTTCTGCCGCAAAGAAATACGAGGGCGAGATCATGAACGACGTTCTCTGCGACGGTATGACCGAAGGCGGAGATTTCGTCAGAGAGTGGGACGTCAACGGGGAGAAGGTCACCATCGGAATGAGTAAGAAGTAATTTGCGTGTGCGCCGTCCCGTTCGGGACGGCGCACAGCACTTTTGTGTCGGGGCAGGAAGTAAGGTGGCGCTAACGGCGCGAATGGATAGTTTCCGCCCACCCACCCAAAAGAAGATAAATTCCCGCGCCATTCGGCGCGGTCTTTAATACAGCCCTCCCTTTTTGCCAAAGGGAGGGAAGTTCGTCGCAAAGCGCCGAAGGCGCGACCGACGGACAGGGCGAGTGGAGTGAGACTGTCATCGTCAAGCCTCTGCTGACTTATTAAGTTGATATATTATGGTATTTAACCGTACTTTTGCCGACCCCTTGTTGCCCAAGGAGAGGACGTTTGCGCTTTAAGCGCAAACAGGAAGGGTAGAGTGAAACTGTCATCGACCGCCGGTGTTAATTTTCGGCGTCATCCGAAAAATCCCGTAATGCTGTCCGAAAAGTCCTCTCACGTTCGCAGAGTTTCCGTGCGATTGCTATATACGGTTAACTATGTCAATTCGTTTGCAAATGGCGGTATAGTATGATATAATGCCCTTGTGCAATGTATTTTAAGCATTCGCGCAAAGGATGGGAGTAAATGCGAAAGATCAGAATGACCCCCGCAAGGTTGCTTGTTCTGGGTTTCCTCGGGATCATAACCGTGGGGACCGTACTGCTGATACTGCCCGTATCGTCGAAGAGCGGAGAGGTCACGCCGTTTATAGACGCGATGTTCGTTACCGTGTCGTCATCGTGCGTTACCGGACTGATATCCGTGGATACCAATGCGCACTGGTCGTTGTTCGGGCAGATCGTAATACTTTTGCTTATACAGACGGGCGGCGTGGGATTCATGACGTTCGTATTTGCGTTCCTGCGTCTTGCGGGAAAAAAGATCAGCCTGAAGAGCCGCACCGTGATGCAGGAAGCCGTGGCGGCTCCCGAGTTGGGCGGTATGGGCAAGCTGGTCAGCACGATACTTATAGGTACGCTGACGTTCGAAGCGGCGGGCGCGTTCGTGCTTTCGTTCGCTTTTGTTCCCGTGCTCGGCCCGGAAGGCATATGGGTGGCGGTGTTTACCGCCGTTTCCGCGTTTTGTAACGCCGGTTTCGACCTGATGGGCGGACGCGGAAACGGCGAATTCATATCGCTTACGCAGTTTTCAGGGAATCCGATCGTATGTATAACCGTTCCCATGCTGATAATCATCGGCGGATTGGGCTTTTTCGTATGGCAGGACATACGCAGGAACCGTCATCACGTAACGCGTTACAGCCTTCACACCAAGCTCGTGCTCGTAACGACCGCGGCTTTTATCATCATTCCCACGCTCATCATCATGTGCGTGGAAACGGATCTGACCCTTTCGGAGAGGATATTTTCCTCGTTTTTCACGGCGGTCACTCCGCGTACCGCCGGTTTCAACGTGCTGGATATGGGGAGCGTGCGCAACGTGACTATATTCCTCACCATACTGCTGATGTTCGTGGGCGGAGCTTCCGGCTCGACGGCAGGCGGTATCAAGGTCAATACGTTTGCCGTACTGCTTCTTTCGCTGTTCTCCATCGCGAGGCGAAAGAATTCGGTGGAGGCGTTCGGAAGAAGGATAGACAGCGGCAATATCAAGACGGCGTCTCAGTTCGTCACGATGTTCCTGTCCGTATCCGTACTTGCCGTCATCATCATAAGCATTATCGAGATAGGCAATCCGTATGAGATAACGCTGACGGATATCGTATTCGAAGTGATGTCGGGCATAGGCACTGTGGGACTGACGCTGGGCATAACCCCGTATCTCGGCGCAGGATCGCTCGTCGTGCTCGCAGTGCTCATGTATCTCGGACGAGTGGGATGTCTGACGTTCATGCTCTGTTTCAGCGCTCCTTCCGAGCCGGTAGCGGAACTGCCGATGGAGAGCGTAAGGATAGGATAAAGGATGCGTTCGGGTGAGCGCTTAAGGAGAGAAAATGAAATCAATACTTATAATCGGAATGGGAAAACTCGGAAAATTCCTCGCAAAGGATTTCAGCAACCTCGGCAATCATGTCATGGCTATGGATATCAACGAGGAAAAGATCAACGAGATCACTCCCTTCGTAACGACGTCGCGTATAGGCGATGCGACCAAGGAATCCGTGCTTGAAAGCATAGGCATCGCCAGCTTCGATCTCTGCGTCGTCGCGATATGCGAGAATTTCCAGTCCTCGCTCCAGACGACGTCGCTGCTCAAAGAAGGAGGTGCAAAACACGTGCTTGCGTTCGCGAGCACGGAGATCCAGGAAAAATTCCTCCTCCGCAACGGAGCGGACGAAGTGGTTTTCGCGGAAAAACAAGTGGCGGAACATACCGCCGAACTGTACAGCGCGAACAACGTGTTCGACTATGTGCAGCTCACGCCCGAATATGCCATATATGAGATACCCACGCCCAAGGGATGGGAAGGGAAGACGATACGCGACAAGGATGTGCGTTCGAAATACAATCTCAATATCCTCGCAGTTAAAAAAGACGGCAGACTTATCCCTCAGCCGGACGCGGATCACGTGTTCGACAAAGAGGAGCGGCTCATGGTGATGTGCCGTAAAACGGATATATCCAAATTCATCGATTGAGCGGTAACGGCGTTTACCGCGACGGAGAAGCATGCAGACGGAAAAGTGGACTGATTACGAATTGATCGCGACGGGCGGCGGCGAAAAGCTCGAGAGGTGGGGGGAAATCATACTTCTCCGGCCCGATCCGCAGGCCATATGGGACGCGCCCTTCGATCTTTCGTCATATCCGGGTCTGCACGCGCGTTACGTCCGTTCGCATTCGGGCGGCGGCAGGTGGGACGCTAAACGCCGTATGCCGGGCGAGTGGACGGTGAGTTACGGCAGACTCAGGTTCCTTATAAAACCAATGGGATTCAAACATACGGGGCTGTTCCCCGAACAGGCGTTCAATTGGGACGTGATGGCGGATATGGTCTCCGCGCGAGGCGGAAGACCGACGGTGCTCAATCTGTTCGGTTATACCGGCGGCGCGACGGTCGCTCTGGCTGCCGCAGGCGCAAAGGTCACGCATGTGGATGCGGCGAAAAACATGGTGGAGCGCTGCGGGCAGAACGCCGCGCTGTCGTCGTGTCCTTCAGACGGTATACGTTATATAGTCGATGACTGTCTGAAGTTCGTCGCCCGCGAAAAGCGGCGCGGCAACCGTTACGATGCGGTGCTCATGGATCCTCCGTCTTACGGCAGGGGACCGGGCGGGGAGATGTGGAAACTCGAGGACAATATCTGCGAGCTCATATCGCAGGCGGCGGAGCTGCTTTCGGACGAGCCGATGTTCTTTCTTATAAATTCTTATACGACGGGACTTCAGCCTACCGTGCTGGAGGATCTGCTCAAAGTATATCTGCCGGGCGGCAATGCGAGCGCATACGAGCTGACGCTGCCCACGAGCGACAGAGGGATAAAGCTGCCCTGCGGATGCACGGGGCTGTGGAGAGCTTGAAAATGGATCATCACGATATCAAAGTGCTTTATGAGGATAATCACGTGCTCGTTGCGGTCAAACCGCAGGGAGTGCCCAGTCAGAGCGATGTTTCGGGCGACAGCGACATGCTGTCGCTCATGAAGGAGCACGTAAGGGAAAAGTATTCCAAACCCGGTAACGTATATCTCGGGCTGGTCCACCGTCTCGACCGACCGACCGGCGGCGTGATGGTCTTTGCCCGCACGAGCAAGGCTGCCGCGCGTCTCAGCGAACAGATACGCGACGGAACGTTTGACAAAAAATATCTTGCCGTGCTCACCGCGCGGCCGGGCGACAAACACGCGCGGCTTACTCATTGGCTGGTCAAGGATCCGTCGGCGAACATGGTGCGCGTCGTTCCCATGACCACGGAGGGCGCGAAAAAAGCCGTTCTCGAATACGGAGTGATGGAGAGCAGGGAAGAGGAAGGGCTTTACCTCGCGGACGTCAGGCTCTACACCGGACGCAGCCATCAGATACGAGTGCAGATGGCGACTATAGGCTGTCCGATATACGGCGACGTGCGTTACGGAAAAGATAAACAGTACGGGCATCTCGCGCTGTGGTCATACGATCTTTCGTTCCGTCATCCGACGACGGACAAACGCATGATATTCCGCGTATTCCCTCCGGACGAATATCCGTGGAACATATTCAATCTCGAACGCCATATAGGCATCGTAAAACCCTCGGACTGATCGGCGCGGCATGCGCCTGAATGGAGAAAGATATGAAAGTAAGCAAACTTCTCGGAGAAAGACTCAAACATGTTGACGGCGTAAGTCAGATAGAGAGTCAGATACTCATGACAAAGGGCGGGTATATGAAGCCCGTTGCGAGCGGTATATATTCTCTTCTGCCGCCCGCGCAGCGTATATCGCGCAAGCTGCAGAACATCATCCGCGAGGAGATGGACCGCATCGACGGACAGGAAGTATTGTTCCCCGTCGTAATGCCCGCGTCGCTGTGGCAGAGCTCGGGGCGTTATACGAGCATTGGCAGCGAGATGGTGCGTTTCGAGGATCGCGGCGGCAATAAAATGGTGCTGGGCATGACGCATGAAGAGGCTGCCGTGCATATGGCGGATCATATAGCCCGTTCGTATGCGCAGTATCCCTTTATGATATATCAGCTGCAGACCAAGTTCCGCGACGAGCCGCGTGCGCGCGGCGGACTTATCCGCGTGCGTGAGTTCACTATGAAGGACGCATATTCTTTCCACACTTCGCAGGAGGATCTCGAAGCATATTACGAGCGGGCTTACGAAGCGTACGTGCGCATATTCAGACGGGCGGGTGCAAAGAACGTCATCGCCGTCAAGTCCGATTCCGGCATGATGGGAGGCAAGATCTCTCATGAATTCATGCTGCTGTCCGATGTGGGCGAGGATACTCTCGTCATTTGCCCGGACTGCGGTTACAGCGCGAACATGGAAGTCGCCGGATGTATCACCGACAACTCGGGAAGCGTTTCCGCTCCTCTCGCCAAAGCGGCGACTCCGGGCGCCAAAACGATCGAAGAGGTCTGCGCCTTCCTCGGCAAAAAGCCGGAAGACACGGCAAAAGCGGTCGTGTATGCGTATAACGATACGGATGAATACATAGTCGTGTTCGTGCGCGGAGACACCGAAGTAAACGAGACCAAGCTTCGCAATTATCTTAAGCGAGAGATCCACCCCGCAGCCTCCATAAGAGAGGACAGCGGCATCGTTCCCGGCTTTATAGGCGGCGTCGGGCTTACCGATAAAGTGACGGCGGTCGTGGATCGTTCGCTCGAAGGCATCCGCGATCTCGTGACGGGCGCGAACGAAGAGGGGTATCATT
>USNB01000074.1 GCA_900555875.1 uncultured Eubacteriales bacterium | reverse complement strand
GTTAAGAATGCCGCCAGTTTTCCGTTCATCCAGACCCCCTTATGTCATAATATTTATGATAATTATCTCATAAAATCCACGTTTTGTCAATACCGGAATCCAAAATCTTTTGCGGCTCAAATATCCGCGTCTTTCTTCTCTTCCGCGTTTTTCTTTCCGAATATTTTCATCAGTATGCCGACCGCCGTAAACACGAGCGTGAAACCGAAATATATCATAAACAAACCGAAAGACATTATATCCGTAAAGAAACCGCCGAATGCATGACCCAGGATTTCGGATACAGACAATACGTTCCGCTCCGACGGCAGAAACAGAATGCAAAGCATAAAGAAATAGAGCAGAAACAGCGACAGCACCATGCATACGACGGTGACGGCGCCGGTCACGATCAGCATGGACTTATCCGGTCTGCCGCCGAACTTCACGTACAGGTATGAGCCGAGTTTGACGGATATGATCGCGCACACCGTCGAAAGCGCGGCCGAAATATAATTCACGACCCAATACGCATCCGCATTCCGTGCGCCGCCGGAAAAAAAGATGCAATACATTGCCATGGCGAGTACGCCGCCCGTAATGCCGCCTGTAAACGCGCCCGCAAACGCCGCAAACTTTTTCAGCATTCCGCACCTCCTCTACTCATTGTCAGGATAATTATCTCATATAATTCCGGTCTTGTCAATACCGAAACGAAAAAAAGACAAAAGGCTTTCCGCACGGAAAGCCTTTTGTCACGGCGTTTACGATTCGCTTACGTCGCCCTTATTTTTCTTTGCATATTTTTCGGGATGTTTTTTCTCGTCCATCGTGCGCAGCGCGATCCATACGAGCGCGCCCGCCACGGCGAGCCATATCACCACGTTTGCAACAATGAGCCACACTGCCCAAGGTGAAATGTCGTAATAGATATATGCGCCAGGCGCGACATTGTTATACGTTCCGCTGTTGACGACCGCGTAGCATATGTTATGCACTGCGTTACGCGCTGCCCATTTCGCCGTCGGAGTGGAAAAATCCATGCTCGTTTTCATCAAATACATCCACACGTCGTTGCCCACGCGGTAGGCCTCTTCCAGCGACTTGTACTCGTTGGGCAGTGTCATATCGGTCACGACCATACCGCGGAAGCCCCATTCGTCGCGAAGCAGCTGCGTAAGCAAAGCGTAGCTGTTACCGCAGAACTCCGAACCGATGCTGTTCATCGCCGTCATAAGCGCGGTGCACGCATTGCGGGTGACTGTTTTACGTTCACCTATGCTGCCGTCGTAATACGTGAGCTCGTATTCGGAATCCTTGACGCAGATCTCGAACGCCTTGAAGTAGAGTTCGCGCATCGTCTGCTCATCCGCCCATGTCGCGCTGGTTATGCGATTGGTCTCCTGCTCGTTGAGCGCGAAATGCTTGACGTAAGTATACAGTCCGTTCTGCTGCGCGCCGGATATCACGCCCGCGCCCATCTTACCGGTGATGAGCGGATCTTCGGAGAAGTATTCGAAGTTGCGGCCGCCGAAGGGGCTGCGATGCAGGTTGACGCCGGGAGCGTACCAGCCGTGCACATCGTGGTTCATGGCCTCCTGGCCTATGCAGGCGCCCATTTCGTAAGCAAGGTCGACGTTCCAGGTCGCCGCGACTATGGGCGTGCTCATCCACGTGGACGCAACAAGAGCGTTGGATCCGCCCGCCGTCAGACCGACGGGACCGTCACGATCTGCCGTAACGGTCTTTCCTATCTGGCTGAGTCCGCCGGTGCGGTAAGCGCCGTACGACAGCAGATCGTCAAGTTCGTCACTCGTATAGTCTATGTTGTCGAGCAGGTCGTCCCACATCGGATCGTCGTATTCGAGACCGCGCAGAGAGCTGAGCACTATGCCGTTCTCCGCATTGCTGACGGGATCCTCCGACTTATAAAGCAAGCTGTTTTTGTTATCTCCGGAGATCGGATCGGTCTCGACGTCGTATCCGCTCACGCCCGCAATAACCGATGCGGTCGCAGCCTTGGGTGCGGGAGCCGTCGGAGCGGTGCCGTCGAAATCGGAGCGCGACATTACGGTCATCATATCGCTTTCCGCATAGTCGTTGGACTCGTCAAACAAATTCTGCGCCGCTACATGGTCGTAGTCGCGCTTGCCGACCGCACGCGCGCTTCCCGTCGCTTCGTCGGCATATACCAGCGTATCGCGCACTTCGATCTTTTCACTGCCCCACGAATCGTGGGAGTCCTTGCCGAGATATATCTCGTATTCGCCGTTTTCGAGCACATAGGAACCGGCGCCGTCGGTATAATAGCCTTTGTGATCGTAAGACGCAAGCTCCTCTTCGTTGATCACTATGGTAAACGGCTCGTCGCCACCCGACTTGACCTCTATCTTTTCAAACGCAACGAGCGTCTTTGCGGATTTTTCTATTCTGCTCGTCTGTTTATACGGCGCGCCATAGTATATCTGTACGACTTCCTTTACATCGTAATCCGAATCGTTGGATATTGTACCCGTTATCGTTATTTTGCCGTCCGAATAGGTCACTTCGTCCAGCGTCTGCTTCACTTCGGCGTCGCCGTAATTAAGTCCGTAGCCGAAGGGGTACACGACCGCATCGTCGTAATCCGTCTTTTTGCCGAACACCGAGAAGGTGTTGTCGACTGCGGCGCGCGTTTCGTAATAGCGATAGCCGACGTATATGCCCTCTTCGTACTCGATGAAGTTATTCACGTAGTTGGTGGGCTTGCCGGTAGTATCGAGATCGGTATAATACGAATCGGGTGCGCCGAAATTCACGAACGTGGGGTCGGACGCGAAATCCGCCGCCCATATGTCGACCGTCTTGCCCGAAGGATTGACCGCACCCGACAGGATACGTCCCATCGAATCCATGCCGCGCGCTCCGGCGCTGCCTATCCAGAGTATGGCGCCGATCCCGTCGTCCTCGCGCAGATCGGTCAGCTCCATGGGCGTGGGCGAGTTTATGATCACTACGGTTTTCGAGCAGTGCGCCTTCGAAAAATCGAGCGTCAGCTTTTCTTCTTCGCTCAGCTGAAGGTAGTGTCGCGTGCCGTCGTCGTAGCCGTTCTCAACGTCGCGGAACATATCGTTGCCCTCACCGCCGTTACGGCTGATAAATACCAGGCCTACAGTTCCCTCGCACGAATCTTCCAGCCCCGAGTATGTCGATGCCGGGAAATAATGGATACGCTGATCTGCGCCTCTGTATCCTTCGACGTCCTGCCCTTCTACGGTCGGTCCGGAAAGTTTCATTTCCTGAGCGGATCTCAGCTTGTCCTCGGCGGTCTCGTTGACCGTAAAGTATTCGTGCAACGCCTCCTCCGCGGTCACGACGTAGTCCTTGGACGCATCCACTTTGCCCGAGCCGGTGCCGCCGTACGTCGGATTGATATACCCGTACCCGAACGGCGTGACCTTGTCGCCTTTTGCAAGAGGCAGAGTATCGTTTATGTTTTTGAGCAGTACCTCGCCTTCGTCGCCCACGTGACCGGACATCTCCGCGGACGCAAGCAACGCGGCATTAGAATCGTTATACTTGTTTTCGTAGTACACGGTGTCCTCCGCGTTCACGCCCGTTACGTTCACGATGTGCTTTTCACCGCGACCGAGATACCAGTCCAGCGTGGCGGGATATACGTTCGCGAGTATGGTCGCGATGAGCACCGCGACGGCAAGGAACGCCGCTATCGGGATGATTATCACCCTGAATTTGAAATTAGACATTTTCGCCATTTCCTTTCTCTCCTTTTACTTCTTCCGGACGCTCCAGTCCGGTTACTGCCGAAGTATAACAGAGAGATAGTGCCGCGTCAATAGGGGTGGCACGGACTTATGCGTTTCAGGCACGGTCTTACGGCCCTATGCGGAAGAGCATATTGAGATTGAATATACCGTTCTTTGCGACGACGGACATGTCGCCGCCGTATTTTTCGATTATCATGGCGATGCTGCGAACGCCGTAGCCGTGAGCGAACGCATCGCTCTTAGTCGTCACGGGCAGCCCTTCGCGGAATTTAAGTTCCCCTTCGAAATAATTGTACACGTTGACGGACAGCATATCGCCGCTACGCCGCGCCACTATGCCTATGATCCGTTTATCCGCGTCGGCGACCTTGCGCGACGCTTCTATGGCATTGTCGACGGCGTTGCCGAACAGCGAATATATATCGGGTGCGGACATGAAAGACAGCGCACTTCCGTCTGCCATGCACGTGAAGCGTATGTTCTCGCTGCGGCACAGCACGCTCTTTTCGTTAAGGATGACGTCGAGCGCGTCGTTGCCCGTCTTTATGCCGGTGTCGTATGAATCGATCACCTCTTTCATACTGTTTATCTCCTCTCTGTCCGCTCCCGCGTTTATGCTGCGAAGGCGGTATTTTAAGTCGTGGCACAGGATATTGATCCTGTCGGCATTCTCCTTCGCTATGCGATACTGCTCCCGATCCTTGTTCCACATGCGGCTTATCATGTCGAGTTTTGTCTGCAGCGCCTTGCGGCTCACCATACCGAATTGTATGATAAATGCGAGCAAGCTGCAAAAAATGTTGTATACATACATAAATGAGAGATACGTCCGGTCGAACAGATCGTAGCTGTAATATACGACGAAGGCGTTGAGCACTATATCCACCGCCACGATGAAAGCCGCCAGTACGAGGAACGACAGGTTTTTCAGTACGAGTTCGTCGCGGTCACGCAAACGAGAGCCGAGCAGTATGAACAGCAGCCAGTACGTCAGGAAATAGCAGTCGACGTATATGACCGCGGTGAAAACATTGAAGCGAAAAGTCGTGTCTCCGCCGTATATCCCGAGGATAAGTCCGTCGCTTATGCCGAGCAGCATGATGACGAGATCGTACATCGAATAAGCTATGTGCCTCGTTATATACGACGCCAACACGCAGAACAGTATGTTTATCCACGGCTCGTCGTAACAGTACTTCATCATCAGCGCGGTGACTGCCGTCATTACTATGAACATGAACGAGCTGTAAAGCGCGTTCAGCCAAGGCACCGGGAACAAAAAGGCGATGCAGAAGCACGCCGCGGCGGAAATGAGAGCGCGGAGCGGCCAGCGTCGGCGCTTTTTCAGGCAGAACGAATACATCCATTCCGCGACCAGCAGCTCCGCCATGAATATGGGCTTATACCAGAACAAGACGGATGCTTCAAACATCGCTTCCCGCCCCCAGGTAATCGTTGAGCGCCCGCACAAAGCCGCGCCGCTTAGGATGGCTGATCAGCAGCTCGTCGCCGCCCACGTTCACCGTATATCCACGTATGCCTTTGACGTATTTCAGATTGACGAGATAACAGTTGTTGCAGCGCACGAAATCGTAATCTGCGAGAACGGGCTCGACGTCTTTAAGCGCACCGCGCGCCCTGTGATCCCCCTCCGTCGTATGGTATACGGTATAGTGTTTGATTATCTCCACGTATTTTATATCAGATGACCTGATGTTCACGGTGCCTTCGTCCGTCTTTACGCGCAGCACGGTATATTTGCGCGCTGCTACGCGCTCCGCCGCTCTGCGGAATTTAACGGAGAACACGAAGTACGGCACCGGCTTGACGATGAAATCCACGGCGTCTACTTCATAACCGTTCAGCGCAAACTGCGCCATGTTGGTCACGAAGAGCAGCGCCGCTCCGCTTCCCGCCTCGCGCATTTTCTTTGCTGCGTCCATTCCGCTCATGCCGGGCAGCTCTATGTCCATGAGCACGAGATCGAAGTTCACGCCAGAGGCAAGGAAAGTCTCAGCGTCGCCGAAGCGCGTCAGCTTCACCGCCATTCCGCTTTCCGCCGAAAATTTCTTCACGTATTCCGTGACCGTCGCGCTCCACGCGGCGTCGTCCTCTACCAATGCGGCGTTTATCATCCTGCATTCACCTTCCGGATATAGTATTTCATTTTTTGATTATATATCATTGCGGTCGATCAGTCAATACCGTAATATGGAAATCGGCATAATTTTACGCAAATCGGGCACAAATTTATCGCCCGCCCTTACAAACGACGCGGCGGAAAAGGCGTGCATATAGGCCCCGGCGCCGCCGGCGTATGCTTTATACGCAAGAGATAAGATTGCTTTGAGCGGAAAGTTTTTGCAGGGAGAGGGGGACCTTCCTTTTTCCTTGCGCACCTTTTATCCTTGCGCACGCGCAAGGGCGGTGCGCTTCGGTTATACGCAAACGCTATCGTCTTTTTGGTTATAAACCGCATTTCCGAGTCGGCGCAGGG
>USNB01000073.1 GCA_900555875.1 uncultured Eubacteriales bacterium | reverse complement strand
CAGCATGTAGGACAAAAGATCCGTCTCGCCCGGACGCGAGAGATAATACGTCCCGCGCCCGTCTCCGCGCAGGTCGATGAGTCGGTTGCCCGCTGCGTCGTCGATATGCAGCAGGTCGGTGATACATTCGTCAAGTATGCTCATCTTTCTTCCTCTATTGAAGTTCTATCGTATTCCAGCAGTCGTCGCCGCGCGTCATACATTCTTCGGCAAACGAACGCGCGTCGCACTCCACTATTTCCACTTTATATCCTTTGGATGAGGTATCCTCGTAATAATGCGAAAAGTTATAACTCCATTCGTCCAGACGCGGACGTATCACTCCCAGCTCCGTCCAGTGCCAGCGCCGCCAGCCCGTGGATATCGCCTCATACTGGAACGCGTGAAAGCACTCGTGTATGATGTGCCGCTGAGTTATCCAATACGTCTCGGCGTCGCGCGCGAGATATTTTATAATGCGGCCTCCGTTGCAGCACTGTCCGCCCACGCCCTTACCGAGATCTTCTTCCACGCTCACTTCGGGCGTGTAGCTTATGCCGAGAGCGCGGTACACGAGAACGGTGGTTTCCTTCATACGCTCCGCGCGCATTTCCGCGTCCAGAGCCGGCCATGCGCTCGAGTCCGCCCCCGCGAGAAGACAATACCGCGTGAGCGCTCCGATGCGCTCGAACAGCGTAAGGTCGCTTTCCATTATCCGGCGTATGTTCGCAGGATCCGCATACCTTATGTCGTCGTAATCGAACGCGGGCTTTGCTTCGTCCGTTCCCCTGCGGTACGCGGAGAAATCCCCCCAGCCGGGATCTATCAACCGCCCGGGATTGCTCAGCCGGGACAGATATTCGAGAGCTTCGGCGGCATTGTCCTCCGAACGCGCCCTGACGGTCTTCTTCCATTCCCGCCCTGCGGCAAATGCTGCCGCCGCCTCGTTCAGCCCGACGTATCCGGCGAACGGCATCAGTTTCCTTATCTCCTCTTCGTCGCCGTCCGACGCCATCCCGCGCTCGATAAGCGCTCCCATGACGTCGCGGAAGAATGGCAGCCCGATATCCAGCCTGCCGACGTCGGACGCCGAAAGCCCTGCGGGCGCGGCGCTCTTTACCGCCGCGGCATATACGCTGTCGCTGTCGTCCGCAATGTATATCCTGCGCCCGCTCCTTCCGAAACGCATGGCGGAAACGAGCAGTTCGTCGCCGTCCCCCGGCATATGCGCGGCTCCCGTGAGAAATATATCTCTGCCGCTCTCCGCAACGGCGCTCATCAGCCCGTCGGCGGTCCCCGAAGGATACGCGCCGAGAGACACGGCGTTTACCCGCACGAACTTTCTGCCTTCGCGGGCGGAAACGGAACGAACGTACAGTTCGGCTTCGGGCATGAACGGCGTACAAAGCACTATCGCGCCCGGCATACCCTGCTCCTCGCGCTCGAGATCGGGGTAATATTCGGCTGCTTCGCCGTCGAAAGATTCCGCAAGCTCGCGTACGAGCGCGTCCGCGTCCGCGCGGCGCAGCCGCGCGCTTTCGGCGCGCAGTTCCTTCGCCATTCCCGTGAGCAGCGATGCCGCCCTTTCCTTTACATCGAAAAAGCTGACGCGCTCCCCGAACGGAAAGGCGGGGATATCGCTGACCCCGATCCGCGCGGCTTCATCTTCCGCCTCCGCCGCCGTCTTGTCCAGCTCGTCGGCTATCTTGGCGTCATTTTTCGCCGCTTCGAGCAGGCTCCTGCCCCTGTCCGCTATCTCCGACGCGCCCGCGAGTCCTTCCGCAGCCGCCTCCGCCCTCGCGAAATCGGCGTGAGTGGACGGATATTTCGTTTCAAGCGCGGGCAGGCACTTCTGTGCGTAACGGGTCAGAGCGCTCAGCTCCGTCCTGCCGAGCGTGCCGAAAAACTCGAACGAAAGTTTCTTCAGCGTCAGACGGTAGGCATACGACCGCGCGAACGCCTCGTTCTCGCGGTCGAGCACGGGAGGCGCGGGCAAAGTACGGAGCAGTTCTATCCCCTTCTCCGTTTCGGATACGGAAATCGCCGAAGCGTATATCCGCTTTGCCTCTCTTATCGTCTCGTCGTATTTCACAGCTTAAAGATCCTCTTTTCTGAGCTCGCCCGTCTCGCCCGTAAGGTCGATGCGCTCGGGAGACTGCGCGCCGCCTTCCTCCGGTCTTCCCGCGCGTTTTTTCATTCTCTCCGCCATGCGGTCGCGCGCGCTCTCCGGGCGTACTTTGTCCGCGCCGAGGCGTTCCTTGGTCTCGCGCACGAGATCCTGCATGCCGCGGTTGCGCTCTTCCTCCACCTTGCGGTAGTCCTCTATTATACCGATCATGCCGCGGCGCGCTTCCGTCTCCGCGGCGATCACCGTGGCGATGTCGTCCAGCATGCGCCTGCCGGTGGCGGCGTCGAGATGCCCCATGAGGAAGGCGTTCACCCTGCCGAAATCCACCTGCTGCGCGATGACGTACAGCATCGCGGGGTCGTCCTCGTACTGCGCCAGTATGCTCTCGAGATCGCGGCAGACGGAGAGCACCTCGCTGTCCAGTCCTATGCGCATCTCGAGCGGTCCGAGCTCGCGGTCGATAGCGGCTATGCGGCTTTCGAGCGCAGTCGAACGCATATCCGCGGTCATATCGTCCACCTTGCCGTTCTGCCACTCGACCGCTATATTATCCAGCTCGGCGTTGCACTCGCCGCGCTCGCGGATGAGAGAGGCGCGGCGTTCGCTTATCTCGTCCACTTTGGATATCTTGCGGCGCACCTCGGAGCGCAGCCCGTCCAGAGCTTCGCGCGCTTTGCCGCTGGACGCGATCCTGTACATCTCGTCGCGCGGGGCCTGCGGAGCCTTATCCGGCTTCACGCGGTCGCCTTTGACGGAGAGCGCCTTCCAGCTCCCGGCGACCTCCAGCGCGTCGTCAAGACATTCGAGCGCGGTGGAGTCGAACAGTCTCACCGCCGCGCTGTTGCGCCAATACCCTATGTATTCTATCATGCGATCGGCCTTTTCCGCCGCCGCAACGGACGTGCTGTTGACGACGGAACGCACCGCAGAGCGCAGATCTTCCAGCTTCTTGCGGCTCTCCGCCGCGAACGAGCGCAGTCTTTCGTCTTCCGCCGAACCGGCTTCTATGATGTCCAGCCCCTCCAGCGAGGTCGTGATGAACTCGAGCACGGGGGCGCGCACGTCCGTGCCGTCCGCCTTTGTAGGCTTCATGCGGGCGATCGCCTCGTCCCTGCGCGCGCGCAGCTTCGGAAGTTTTGCCGTGACGTTGTGTTTTCCGAGCGACAAGGCGATATCGGCAAGAAGGTCTATCGTGTCCTTCATGCTGCCGTTGAAACCGTAGTTCGCGCCGTGTTCGGTTATACGGCTCATGTCCTCCACGATCTCATCCGAAAACTTCTGCGCGGCGTCGCTGTCATAGCCGCGGCGGATAAGATCCGCGAACTCCGCGCTTATCCTGACTCCGTTTTTCATGAGTACGTTGTAGATCTCTTCCGTTGTCATTTGACCTCCTATCTCCTGCATACGGCGTCTATCAGCCGCTGCGCGGCTTTTCTCTTGCCGCCCTTGTCGTACATCGTTATATCGTCGTCGTAAAACACGTACGACGAACGCCCGCCTTCGGCGATGAGCGTTTTTATCAGTCTGCCGTTTTCCGCTTCGAGCGCGCTTTCCACCGCTCCCGACTTGCGGAGATTATAGAAATACAGATATACCGTCAGCCCGGCGTAATCGCTCACAACGGAACGCACGAGAGAGCGGTTGGTCAGCATCTGCATCCTGTCTTCATATGCTACCCCGCCGTCGTCCGATCCCGCGTATACGCCCAGACGCAGTCTGCGTCTGCCGAGGATGCGGTAAAAGCCGTCTCTTTCCGTCAGCGCGGCAAGTTCATCGCCGCTCATGCGGAACAGCCCGAACAGCGGAGTGCGCGTCTCTCCGGAACAGGATTCGAGGACGAGGTACGCTTCGTTCGCCCTGTCCGGCTCCGTCTGTCCGGAAGCGCGGCGCACCGAAAAGCGCACGCCGAGCATACGCTCCGCTTCCTCGCGGTTGCGCTCGAAATTGTACATCTCTATCTCGTCGAACTCCTCAGGAGTGAGCGCGAGCATGCTGAGCAGCAGCTGCGCGGCTTCCAGCCGCAGTTCCTCCCAATCGGGAGCCGCTATGCCGGGATCGACGACCAGCGCGTCCTTCGCGCGGTTGAAGCACACTGACGCATAGTAATTATATGCGACGCGGCAGCGGGCGGTCTCGCTCCTGTTTGCCTCCACGAAATCTTTGTCGTAATAGTAGCCCATGCGTATCGCCGCTTTCGGATGCCCGTCCAGCGCGGCTTCCTTGCACAGCTCCACCGCGTTGTCCAAAAGGCGCATGCCGTCCTTGCCGTATTTGTCCGCGCCCGACGTCAGCCATGTCAGAAAGCATATTTCCGACTGTCTGTACAGCGAGTCGCTCTCCGCGGTTATGCGGAACCCCGAGCCGGACGCGCCTATCACGCTCCTGCAGTGCGGGCACGCCCACTTCCCGTCGTAAAGCTCGAGCGGACGCGATATGGTCTTGCCGCATCTCGGATTACTGCACTTCATTTTCGCCTCCCGCGGCATTCTCTGCCGACACGATCTCAAATACCTCGTCAAGGTCCGCGCAATCGTAATTGCTCCACGCCCCGCCGGAGGGTATGACCGCCGTCATGGTGTGGCTGCCCTCTTCGGAGGAGCCGCCGGTATACGTAATGAGCCCGAGCAGCGTCTGCTCCTCGTCCGCTACGCAGCCCTCGACGCCGACGACCTCGATGCCCTTCACCGTACCGTCGCTCTCAAGCTCGCGGTCGGTCTGCCAGACGAGGGTGACCTGACGCTTTTCTATCGTCAGCAGCGCATAGCTCTTGTCGCCCGGATATACGACCTCCGTGTCGTAATCGGACGTGGCTATCACGCTCACGGAAAACGTATACTCGCCCGCGTCCGTCGCGGAAGCTCCTATGCCGTACATACCGATCGCCAAGTCATCGCCGGAGACCAGCCCGCTCACCGTCACGTCGCCGAGCGAAAGCTCATACGTACCGCCGTCGTAAGTCTTGACGAGATCGCGCACCGTGACCGTCAGCGACGCACGCTCCACGGTGTAAGAACATGTGACGCGATCGCATTCGTAATTGCTCCACACGCCGTCCTCCGGAATGATCGCCGTCATGGTGTGCGAACCGGTCTCCGCGCTGCCGCCGATATACGTCAGAGCGCGAAGGAGCGCGGGCTCTTCGCCCGAAACGCAGCCGCTTATCTCCGTAACGGACAGAGAATGCGCGGTCCCGTCGTATACGAACGTGCGCTCGGATTGCCAGACGAGAGCGACCGGACACTTCTCGATCGTCAGCGTCGAGTGCGTTCCGCTCTCATATACGATTGTCAGTTCATAGTTGTCCGAAACGGCGAACTCTGCGGTAAAATCGTATTCGCCGGCGTCCGTCGCTTCGGCGCCTTCTCCCCGCATCGATGCCGACAGTACGCGGTCGCCGGAGACCAGCCCGCTCACCGTCACGTCGCCGAGCGAAAGCAAATAGACGTTGCCGTTATATTCCTTTGCGAGATCGGGTACGGAGATCGTCAGCGCAGCTCTGGATATCTCGAACGTCGAGGTCGTGAGATCGCACGTATAATTCGCCCATACGCCGCCCGTCGGGATGAGCGCGGTCATCGTATGCGTGCCCGCATCCGAAGAATATCCCGTGCAGTTTATCTCGCCGAGAAGCGTCGCCTCTTCGCCGTCCGCCGCTCCGCTTACGCCCGTCACCCCTATGCCGTGGCGCGTGCCGTCGTATACGAACGACGCGCTCTCCCACTCGAGCGTCACCGCACGGCGCTCTATATTATAGGAATAGACGTTGTTCGTCAGCACGTAATTGTTTTCATATTCGGACGACAGCACGGCTTCGGCTGTATGACTGCCCGCGTCCGCCGTCAGCCCGTCTATCTCGCCGACGATGAACGCCGACGCATCCGCGCCCACGCCGTACGCCGTTGCGGATATCGAGGGGACCGCGCCGTCATATACGAGCGGCGCGTTATAGTCCGCTCCTCCCCAGGTCACGTTCACCGCCGCCTTGCCGACGGTGACAGTGAGCACAGAGTTCGTCACGTTGTATTTGCGCGCGGTATCGCCCGTGAGCGTCACCCCGACGGTATATTTGCCCGCGTCGCGGATATCCTCCGCACCCTCGAGGCCGTAAGCCGCCACGTCGCCGTTCACCAGCCCGTCAGGCGCTATGCCGATCGTCCTGTCCGTGC
>USNB01000072.1 GCA_900555875.1 uncultured Eubacteriales bacterium | reverse complement strand
GCGAGGTACTTGCCCTCGTCAAAAACATGTATATCAAAGCACTTATACTTTATCCACGGTAAGCAAGACACATCAAATGTATTCGCAGGAATATTCGTTAAATCAAACGCTCGCAAAGTTTTGTATCGCTCCCTGTCCGTAAGAAAACGGGCATGAAACTCAAACAAGTCGTCCGAATATTCCGTAACAAGTTTTACAAAACGGTTATCTTCCTTATGAAAATCTGCATAATACGGTGAGATATAATCCCAATGTATCAGACTGCCGCTTTTATCCCAACTAAACTTAAACTCATCGTGAGTATTGATTACTTTTGATATAACCCACATCATAGAGGGATAAAACTTTAATCTATGAATGTGAATGTACTCGATAAGATTAGTTACATTCATATCGACGGTCATGCTCATAACATTGCGCAAATTGTCGATATAAAATCGGAAAAGATTGCCTCTTTCCCACCTTTCAGTATAAAGTGTTGGTAATTTCATTTTTACCTCCTAAAATTTTAATAATTTTAGAAGGCAAAATCCAGTCCCCGCTTCATACAGATACCTCCTTTGGGTGGGATAACTATATTATATCAGTTAAAGCATAACAAGTAAAATGCTTTTCAGGGGGCATACATAAATTAAACTTTGATATTGCAACGCGGAAAAAATAAGAAACGTATTCATTGACAAAATTAGAGGGTTTTCGACAGTATATCTGTACTTATATAATAAGTACAAACTTGTAAATGAATTTAGCCAATGGTATAATAAATAATAAAACAAACTGCAAATTTGAGCCTTACAAAAGTTTTTGCTTGTGCTTAACCGCCTTGTGAGATTGTTTCGCCGCCTTGTGTTCTGATCAACGGGCAAGCGGTTGTATTTTTCGCGGGCGAAAAATCTCCACCGACAACTTCTTTCCCGCAGGGCGGGAAAGTATGTCCCGTTGACATTCCACTTCGGCGGCGGGGATAGGCTGTTAAGGCGGTTAAGCACATAAGCACCGCAAAAATTAAATTAAGGCGCGCCCCGCGCCGAAAAGGAGAAACAGCAATGAAGGAGTATCTCGAGACCGCCGAAGCCGTAGCGGGCGAGCTGGGCACGGATATCCGCGCGGGGCTTACCGAAGACGCGGCTGCCGCACGCCTTGCGGAGCACGGCGAAAACAAACTGCGCGAAAAGAAAAAGACGTCGCTCGCCGTGAGATTCTTGAAGCAGCTTGCCGATCCGATGATAATCATCCTCATCGTCGCCGCGGCAGTCAGCCTCGCGCTCACGATAATAAACAGCACGGCGGCGGACGCGGACGGAGTGGACGTCAGCGGCATTGCCGAAGTTGCGATCATCGTCGCGGTGGTGCTGCTCAACGCCATACTCGGCGTCGTGCAGGAGTCCAAAGCGGAAAACGCGATAGAAGCGCTGCGCGAACTGACTGCCGCCGAGAGCAAGGTCATACGAAGCGGTCGGCAGCGTCTCGTAAAGAGCAGCGAGCTGGTCCCCGGCGACCTCATCGTGCTCGAAGCGGGCGACAGCGTGCCGGCGGACGCCCGTATAACGATGAGTGCGTCGCTCAAGTGCGAGGAATCCGCGCTGACCGGCGAAAGCGTTCCGACGGATAAGACAAAGGACGCTCTCGCGGGGGAGAGCATACCTCTCGGAGACAGGCGCAACATGGTATATTCCGGATCTACCGTGGCATACGGCAGAGGAAGAGCGGTGGTCACCCGTACAGGTATGGATACCGAAATGGGCAAGATAGCGGGCGTTCTCGAGGATGCGCGGGACGAAAAGACGCCGTTGCAGAAAAAACTCGCTTCGCTCGGAAAACTGCTTACCGTGATCGTCATCGCGGTTTGCGCCGCGGTATTCGTCGTAGACCTCATCCGGGCGGACGAGGTGACTACGGACGGCGTGCTGGGCAGCCTCGTCCTTGCGGTCAGTCTTGCCGTCGCGGCTATCCCGGAAGGTCTTGCGACCGTCGTCACGATAGTCCTCTCCATGGGCGTGACCAAGATGTCGGCGCGCGGCGCGGTGCTGCGTAAGCTGACGGCGGTGGAGACGCTGGGCTGCGCGGAGATAATCTGTTCGGACAAGACGGGCACGCTCACGCAGAACAAGATGACCGTCGTGGAAACTTACGGCGACGATATCGACCTTCTCGCTCGCGTGATGAGCCTGTGCTCGGACTCAAAGGTCATAGACGGCGCGGTGGTCGGCGAGCCGACGGAAAACGCGCTCGTGTCCTTTGCGCTCGGCGGCGGTTTCGACAAGACGGAGGCGGAACGCACTTCTCCGCGCATAGGCGAGATCCCGTTCGACAGCATACGCAAGATGATGACGGTCTATTTTCGTTCGGACGGCGGCGTCGTGCAGTATACGAAGGGCGCGCCCGATGAGATAGTCGCACGCTGTTCCCGCATACTCGACGGCGGAAAGGTGCGCGACATGACGGAAGCGGACCGCGAAAGGATAAAGGAGACGAACAAATCGTTCGCCGACAGGGCGCTCAGAGTGCTTGCCGCAGCCATGCGTACTTCATTGGCAGAGCCTGCGGGTGACGCCGGAGAAGCCGAGCGCGACATGACGTTCGTGGGCATGGTCGGCATGATAGATCCCGTTCGTCCCGAGGTCAGGTCCGCGGTCGCCGAGTGCCGCAAGGCGGGTATACGCCCGATCATGATAACGGGCGATCACATAGACACCGCAGTCGCGATAGCGCTCGAACTCGGCATAATAAAAGATCGCAAAGAAGCGATAACGGGCGCGGAGCTGGATAAGATAAGCGACGAAGAGTTTGCCGAAGGGGTGCGCAACTATTCGGTATATGCGCGCGTCCAGCCCGAGCACAAGACGCGCATAGTCCGCGCGTGGAAGGCTCTCGGCAAAGTGACCGCGATGACGGGCGACGGCGTGAACGACGCCCCGTCCATAAAGGCGGCGGATATCGGCATCGGCATGGGCATAACGGGTACGGACGTCACGAAGAACGTTGCGGACATGGTCCTCGGCGACGATAACTTCGCGACCATCGTCGTGGCGGTCGGAGAAGGCAGGCGGATATACGACAACATCCGCAAGACCATACTCTATCTGCTTTCCAGCAATCTTGCCGAGGTCATCGCCGTGTTCATCGCGTCTATGATGGGCTTCTCCATCCTCGGCGCGACGCATCTGCTGTGGATAAACATGATAGGCGATACGTTCCCCGCACTCGCCATGGGAATGGAGAAGGCGGAGGACGATATCATGAAACGTCCGCCGAGACCGGCAAAACAGGGACTGTTCGCGGACGGATTGGGCGTGAATCTGCTCGTGCAGGGCGTGATAATCGCGGGGCTTACGCTTCTCGCATACTTCGTCGGCAATCTGATGACGACGGGAGCGGCGATAGTGCACACGGAGAACAATGCGGGTATCACCGCCGCGTTCCTGACGTTCTGCATGATAAAACTGTTCCATGCTTTCAACGTGCGTTCCGCCCGCAGCGTGTTCCGCCCCAAAGATATGAATTTCTTCCTCGTCATCACGACGATAATATCCTTCCTTCTCACGACCGCGATAATCTATATCCCCGGCGTAAGCTGGGCGTTCGGCTTCACTCCGCTCTCGGTCGGCGTCTACTTCGTCTGCGTCGCCATCGGCTTCGCCATCATCCCTATAGTAGAGGTGGCAAAGCTGGCGGAGAGGGCCGCGGGGAAGAGAGTGCTGTAAACCTATGCGCCGCTCTGACTGGCTGCGTGCCCGGTCACATGCTCGGCCTCGCACTACCGTTTGCAGAGTGAGACGGGAGCAGGGACCGCGCTTTTGCGCGTACAGTTTTTATTCCGGCGGGCAACATCTATAATAAAATACCGACGCGCACGTCTCCGACGTGCGCGCCTTCTTTATGCGGGAAACGACCTGCCCCCGCGTCGTTAAAGCCCCTGCCGATATGTCATCCCCCGTATATCGTCTGCTTTTCGGAACGGCAGGGGAGCGCGAAGCGTCGTTCTATTGAAAATGCAATAAAAGAAAAAGGATAAATTTGATTAAAGGATAAGTTTTATTAAGGGATAAATTTGATTCATTAGGGGTTATTACGGGGATAAATTTAATTGGATACTAACACAAACAGCTTATATGCCTAATGATACATATCTCAAAGTAGCTATCGGTAAAGGTCTCATCACGCCCGACCGCATAGGCGAGCTTATAGAGAGATATTCGGAGTTTTTCTGACAGACTGCTTAACATTTATTCATGATATTTCTTCCTTTGCCCGCCTCCTCGTGCATTATGCCGGGGAGGCGGGGCGCGTTTTATGGACTGCCGGTAAATTCATAAAATGCACCCGCATATCGCCCATGACGTATAGCGGCGCTGCGGAATAAACGGCGGCGCGGCTCGCGGCGAGCGGCATAAAATCCTTGCGTAAAGCCGGCATTTGTGATACAATATGACGGAGGGAACGAAAGGGGGATCTCGGTTCCGGAGGTGGAGCATGAACTATGTGCTTATCTTGCTGCTTGTCGGCGTAGTCGTGCTGATATGCGTGTTCGTCGGCAGACTGTCCGAAAAACTCAAGGTCCCGTCGCTCATATTGTTCATAGGCATCGGTCTGCTGTTCGGAGAGGACGGAGTGGGCGGTATCGTTTTCAACGATTACGGCTTTGCGGAGATCGCATGCTCGGTATGTCTGATATTCGTCATATTTTACGGCGGATTCGGGACGAATTTCAAAGCCGCGCGGCCCATAGTCGGGCAGGCGGCGGTTTTGTCGTTCGCGGGTACGGCGCTGACTGCGGGCGCGTTGGGAGCAGCCGTTTATTTTATACTCGGCGGCGTGTTCGGCGCGGATATCGGATGGCTCGAAAGCATGCTGATAGGTTCCGTCGTGGCTTCCACCGACGCGGCGAGCGTGTTCAACATCCTACGCAGCCGCAGGCTGAACCTTAAGTATAACACGTCCTCTCTCCTTGAAATGGAGTCCGGCTCCAACGACCCCATGTCTTATATGCTGACCATGCTGTTCGTAAGCCTTCTGTCCGTTGAGGGTTACGGCGTGGGAGAGGGATTCATACTTCTTCTATGTCAGGTGGGATTCGGTGCGGTCATAGGCGTGGCGCTTGCGTTCGCCGCGATATTCATACTCAAAAAACTGCCCATGACGGTGGGACAGGGCGGAACGCTTTTCCTGCTGGCGATGGCGCTGCTCGCTTTCGTCCTGCCGCAGCTGCCGTCCATTCTTTCGGGAGTCGCCGCGATAAACGGCAACGGTTATCTCGCCGTGTACATATGCGGTATCATGCTGGGCAATTCGGGCATAGCGCAGAAGCGCGAATTTTCGAAATTCTGCGACAGCCTTACGAGCATAGCGCAGATGATGATATTTTTCCTGCTCGGTCTGCTCGCGACTCCTTCGCGGCTGCCCGACGTCATCCTTCCCGCGCTGCTCATCTTCGTCGTGCTCACCGTGGCGGTGCGTCCGCTCGTCGTCACGGGATTGCTCCTTCCTTTCCGCACGAAGCCGAACAAGGTATTCGTGGTCAGTTGGGCGGGTCTGCGCGGAGTCGCGTCCATAGTGTTCGCTATCGTCGCGACCAGCACGCTTTCGCAGGCGGGCATGTTCCTTCCTTACGACCTGTTCAACCTCGTGTTCTGCATAGTATTGCTGTCCATAGTCATACAGGGGACGCTGCTGCCCGTGATGTCGAGAAAAGCCAAGATGATAGATACGAGCGGTACGGTCATGCGCACGTTCAACGATTACGAAGAGGAAGCGGATATAGGCTTTATACGCATAGAAGTGGGCGAAGATCATCCGTGGTACGGACGCAGGCTGCGCGATGCGGTCATGCCGAAGGAGTTCCTCATACTGCTCATACTGCGCGGCAAGGAAGCCATAGTACCTTCGGGAGATACCTGCATAGAGGACGGCGACGTGCTCGTCTGCGCCGCTCCCGAGTTCAAAGGCAAGGACGATTTCGGCATGTATGAGGAGTTTATCGGCAAAAAACATCGCTGGAACGGCATGCTGATACGCGATCTGAAGCTGCCCGCAGGCACGCTCGTCGCCATGATACGCAGGGGAGACAGTGCGCTCGTGCCGCGCGGCAACACGCGCGTTGAGGTGAACGATACGCTTGCGATACTCAGGATAAAGGATCTGTCTCAGGGCGAGATCGAATAAAAAACGTTATGAATCCGAAGGACGCTTCCTCTCAGCAGGCGGCGTCCTTTTTTCCGCGCGGTCTTTTGTCTTTGAGACAGCGGACGATCTTCACGGCTTCGTTTATGACTACGGGCAGGACGG
>USNB01000071.1 GCA_900555875.1 uncultured Eubacteriales bacterium | reverse complement strand
GTATCATTTCGTAAATTTTATCTTGTAAACTCCGTGTAAAATTGTTGTAAAATATAAAAATACCGCGACCGTCGGATGATGACGGCGCGGCGAAAACATGTATTCTTATATCATCGGCAGGCTTTTAAGCTTAGTATAGTATTTCTTTTCAAAAAGAGAAGCATATCCTTTGAGACGGGTGCGGGCGAGCGGGACGGTAAGATCGCCGTCAGACGCTGCAGACGCGACCGAACGCGTAAGATGACCGCCGCGGACAAGCAGATCGCATATGAACGACAATCCTGCGATATAAGGGTGAACATCCGAATATATGAGGTCTTTAAGAGACGTCAGGAGGGATATGAATATATCCGCACTGTCCGAACCTCCGGACGCAACGGCAGCCGTCTCAAGCATGAGCGACCCGGTAATATACTTTTCGGGCGAAGACGTCACTCCGAACAGACTTTCCTCCTGATCGGCGGTCTTGACCGAATAAAAACCGCCGCGCTTCAAGAGCACATAACGGCAGAATGAAAAGGGCATCGCCGCGAACTTCAGCTTTGCCTTTTCCTTCTTCACACCGCGCATGCGCACGGATATCACGCCGGACGGAGTGAGCAGGCGGACTATCCTGTCCGCTTCGCCCGAATCCTCTCCGCCGACGACTATCCCCGTCGTCGTTATCTCTTCCATTTCACTCGCCGTAACCGAGGTCGCGCATATAGTTGCGCTTATTGCGCCAGCCCTCGCGCACTTTGACGAACAGCTTGAGATATACGTTCTTGCCCGTCATGTCGCCTATTCCTTTACGCGCCGCCTCGCCTATGCGTTTTATCATGGACCCTTTTTCACCTATGATTATCCGCTTATGGCTCTCACGCTCGCATACAACGTCCGCTTCGATATATACCGAACCTTTTTTCTCTTCATAAAGATTGACGATGATACCCACTCCGTGGGGTACTTCATCCTGGAGCAGCAGCAGCGCTTTTTCGCGGATGATCTCGCCCGCGACGTAACGCATCGGCCTGTCCGTGACGTCGCCCTCGGGATAGTACATGACCTCGTCGTGCAGCTCGCTCGCAAGCATATCGCGGAGCATATCGATATTCTCGCCCGTTTCGCAGGATACGGGAACGACCTCTTTTATGGCATGCCTGCCTTCAGCTTCGGCAGTCAGCGGCGTAAGTTCGGCAAGGATAGGATATGTCTTTTCAAAACCCGCAATATCCGTCTTATTCACGACGACATATACCGGCACATCGCCCGCAAGTTTCTCCTCGATAAGCTCGCGATCCTTCTGCGTGAACGGGCGGCTGCCGTCGATCACTATGACGAGCGCATCCACGTCGCGCGAGGACTGATCCGTCTCACGGCTCATATACTTGCCGAGTTCCGTGCGCGGACGAAGCAACCCCGGAGTATCCACGAATATCATCTGATATTCATCCGTCGTCAGTATCGCGCGCACCGCGTCGCGGGTGGTCTGCGGTTTGGGCGTAACGATGGATATCTTCTCTCCCGTCAACCTGTTCGTCAGGCTGCTTTTGCCCGCATTCGGTCTGCCTATTATCGCTATAAATCCCGATCTCATCTGTTTACACCTATAGCAGAAAGTATCTCCTCTTCCTTTTCGCGCATCTTCGCCTTGTCCTCATCCGTCACATGATCGTATCCGAGAAGGTGCAGCAAACCGTGCAGAAACAGATACGTCATTTCGCGCACGGGCGAGTGACCGTACTCCTTCGCCTGCTCCTCCGCTACTTCGCGGCATATGACTATCGATCCGAGCATCACGCCGTTATTGTAATCGTCGTACTCGAAAGGATAATTCTCGTACGTAAACGGTACGATCTCATCCAGAGCCGGATAGCTGAGCACGTCGGTGGCGGAATCCACTCCGCGCGTGCGTTTATTGAGAGCGCGCATCTCTTCTTTATCTTCGTAGACTATCTCCGCAACGCAGTCGCCCTCAAGTCCGAGGCGAACAAACGCCTCGTCCGCCGCAGCGATCATCTCTTCCGTTGCTTCCCCCGTAAGTTTTATCATTGTTTCTCTCCCCCCGGATATTTGATACGATGGTGGAACAGCCCGCCGTATGCGCTTATTATGGTCTGCCGGATTATATCCAGCTCCATAAGCGATATCGGGCAATTATCGAACTGACCTCGCGATATCCTGTCCGCTATTATGCCGCGCAGCAATCTGTCTACGCGTTCGCCGTCGGGATGATCCATTGCTCTTATCGCCGCCTCGCTGCTGTCGCATATCATTATTATCGCGGCTATGCGGTTGGTCGGACACGTCCCGTGATAGCTGTAATCGCGGATGTCCACTTCCCCGTCGGTCAGGCGCTTGGCACGCTCATAGAACACCGCCATTGGCAGTGTGCCGTGATGCTGCACGGTCACGCGAGCCACTTCTTCCGGCAAGCCGTATTCGCGGCATAGTTTATAACCTTCCGTCGTATGCTTACGGACGATCTCGGCGCTGACCTCTGGCAATATATCGTCGTGCGGATTGTAACCCGCCTGATTTTCCGCAAAATAGAACGGATTGGACAGCTTACCCACATCGTGATAATATGCCGCAGCGCGGGCAAGATACGGATCTTCGCCTATGGCGTTCGCGCACATCTCGGCGAAGTTGGCTACGGCAAGACTGTGGTTGTACGTGCCCGGAGCTTCGGTCGCCAGCCTGCGCAATAGCGGCTGACGGGTATCCGTAAGTTCGATCAGTCTGTTATCCGTCACCAGATCGAAAGCCTTTTCGAGAACCGGAACGGCAAACTGCGAGAGCACGATGGGCGTCACGCCCGCGATCATCACCAGCCAGAAATACGAAAGCACGAGCGGGATATCCGAATACGAAAGCGCCATGAGTATATAAAGCACGACGGACGCCCCTGTAACGAGCAGTCCGACAAATACGCCGTGGAGACGGCTCGTACTGTCGCGAAGGGCAACGGGTATGAATGCGCCCACGCATACGCTCATAACGGATATGACGGTGAGCAGCCAGAGGTGGAGCGACGTAGTCTCCTCCCCGCCTATCACCATAAATACTTCACCGTCCGTCATTATCGCCTCGTAGAGCAGCATGCACAAAGTCATGCACGTCTCTATGAGATTGAACACGAACGCGTCCTGCTTCTTTCTCGTGAGCTGCACTATGATCATCGCGGCAAGTCCGGGCGCCATGAGCAGCGGAGAGATAAGACTTATGAAAAGCCTGTATACGAACGCAAACGTCATCGCGACAAGGAACGCCCGGTAATACCTGTTGTTCTTTATGATAAACGAACGCGAGATCATGACGAACATGAGCAGTCCGCCGTAAAACGCAGCTACGAGCACGAATACGTAAATGGCGCAAAGCGCGAAGTTGGCGGTTATCGACACGCCCGTCAAGTAAAACTTGATCATTGCCGCGAAAACCGCTACTATCGCGCATATCACCGTATCGAGAACGGCGAACAGCAGCTGTTTACGATCGTATTTGCGTATCCTGTATTTTTGTTTCATCTTTACCTCTCTCGTACGCCCGGATTATCTTTTGGACCAGTTCGTGGCGCACGACGTCTTTATCCGTCAGCCGGCACACGGCTATGTCGTCTATATCCGCGAGCAGCGATGCCGCCTGCTTGAGTCCGCTCCTTCCGCCCTGCGGGAGATCTATCTGCGTTATATCGCCGGTAACCACCACTTTACTGCCCTCGCCCATGCGGGTAAGGAACATTTTCATTTGCTCTTCCGTCGTATTCTGCGCCTCATCGAGTATTATGAACGCACGCGAGAGCGTTCTGCCGCGCATGTATGCGAGAGGCGCTATCTCTATTATACCGCGCTCGATAAGGTGACTGTAATTTTCCACGCCGAACAGTTCCTCGAGCGCATCGTATAACGGCCGGAGATAAGGATCCACCTTCATCTGAAGATCGCCGGGCAAAAAACCG
This sequence comes from uncultured Eubacteriales bacterium, assembly GCA_900555875.1. Classification (GTDB taxonomy): domain Bacteria; phylum Bacillota; class Clostridia; order Christensenellales; family Pumilibacteraceae; genus Protoclostridium. Next base: position 2,401 of record USNB01000071.1, on the reverse strand, counting down.
AGCTTTTCCCCCGCTTCTATCGCGGGACGAGTAAGTATTATCCTGTCGGCGTCGCCCCGCCTGAATGCGGATACCGCGAGCGCCACCGCCAGATACGTCTTACCTGTACCCGCCGGACCTATACCGAATGTGAGCGTATTCTTTTTTATTGCGCGGCAATAAGCGCGCTGGTTGAACGTTTTGCAGAATATCTTTTTGCCGCGGGCGGTCACTGCCACGGGTTCGCGGAACAGATCGGCTATCTCGCCCGCATCCGCACCGCGCACCATATCCGCGCACCGTTCGACCGTTACTTTATCCACGGCCTGTCCCTGACGAACGAGATCCGCAAGCGCGGTCATGAGCTCGGCGCAGTAACGCACGCTTTCCTCTTCTCCGCTTATGCGCGCGCCGTCGCTGGTAGCGGTTATTCGCACGCCGAAGATCTTTTCCATCAGTCTGAGATTGCCGTCCATCGCCCCGGTGAGGCGGCAGAACATCTCACTGCCCATTTGTATGTCTCTTGCGCTTTCGCTCATATTTCTCCTACGCAGATCTCTCCCGTAAAATATATCGTCATAATGTCGACGCCTTCGCGGCGTTTTACTTCCGTGCGCATATCGAAAACTGCGCCGTATTTTTCCGTCAGCTCATCGGATTTCGCGGACGCGAACCGAGCAGCCTCTTCATCGAACGAGATCCCCGACAATTCATGATATGTCGTCCGCACGACCTCTATCGGAAGAGGATAAAGCCGCGATGTCTCGGTCTCGCTTTCGTAATATTCGTAAGGACACCCGTCCGCGCCGATCGTCAGTCCGAGCATCCCGATGCTCGTTACCGTCGTGATCTTACCTGTCCGTTCGGGCGCCCCGACATCCGCGACCGGAGCCGAATACGTGAACGTCACTCTCCCGTATGCTCTGCCGCGCACCGCCACCACGCCGCTTTCGCTTCCGTCCGCGGTACGGTATTCCTTGCCTTCTATCAGCGTATCGCCGCGAGCGACGACATCGCCGGGAGATACGACGGGAGTGCCGCATTCTGCGACCACGCGCGTGACCGTGCAGTCATAACCGCTGACCAGCGTTTCGCCTTCCGCGACACTGCCTCCGTAAGGGATCGCGGTGAGCACTTCCACGCGAAGCACGCTGCCTTCAGAAACAACGCTTGCGGCGGTTATGCCGCGCTCTTCGACGAGAGCACGCTCCACGGCAAGCTCGTCCACCGAGCTTCTGACCGCTCCCGCCCGTACTCCCATCTCATTCAGAACTTCACGCACACGCAGTCCCGCGGCTCCTTCCGCCCCCGATATCTCCACCCGCCAGACGAACGCGTTGGACGCGAATATCAGTACCGCCGCGAAGACGGACGCTATCGCAAGAGGCAGATATGCAAGCGATCTGCGAAGAACTATATGCGGCATTGTACCTATAATTTTATAATTATAACACCTTTCTTCGCAAATTGCAATAGCTTTATGCATATCTTTTTGTCTTATGACTGTTTCGATATACCCGTCTCCCGCTCTGATCCTGTGCAGTCCCGCCTCGCGAAGCGCTCCGAGTACGCTCGTCATGCTCTTACCGTACACTCTTAATACAGTCATCCGCCCTCCTCGATGCGAGTTATCCTTCCGTTTACTATAACGCTTTCCTTTTCCAGCTCGCTGACTTCCAGCTCTTCGCCGCATACCGCGACGGTCTGCTTTCCGGACGCAAATTCCATACGCGCGCCGCTTATTTCGAGCACTCGCGTTATACCCCCTATATATGCGGCTTTGCCTCCGAACAGCACGACATAATACCCGTAATCCGTCCCGGTCGCCGCTCTGCGCTTTATATCGTCAAAGAACCCCATCACGACAGTATATGCCGTCATGCGGCTTTTTAGCATATATAATGCGTGCATAATAACCGATATTGCGCGCCAAACTACTGCTATGCGAGACATAATACATCGTGATCACGTATCGAAAAACGATCCCGGCGGTTCATATACCGGGGTATCCGAATGGGACGAGCCCGAACAGGACGCAGACGACTTATGAGAAAAGCGGCGCTTGTAAAGCGCCGCTTTTCCCTGTCTTTCGGTTATTGCGGTTTTGATCAGCCGCGTGTCCAATAATAATTATAATAGGCTGATATAAGATATCTAGCCGCTGTCGACGGATCGGAGAGCGCACTGCTCGAAATACTCGTGCCGCTTGTCGCAGTACTGCTAGTAGAACACCGCCAGCCTTCAGGATTTTCAAATGTTACGTTTGTAAGCCCGGTGCAACCGGAGAATGCAGAACTGCCTATGCTTGTCACGCTGTCCGGAATAGTGATGCTTGTAAGCCCGGTGCAACCACGGAATGCATCATGACCTATGCTCGTCACGCTGTTCGGGATAGTGACGTTTGTAAGTCCGCTGCAGCCAC
>USNB01000070.1 GCA_900555875.1 uncultured Eubacteriales bacterium | reverse complement strand
TCCGTCACCTGCGCACGCCGGAATACAACGAACTGTTCGGCGGCGATCCCACATGGGTGACCGAATCCATAGGCGGCGTGACTACGAGCGGCAGACATATGGTCACTAAAAATTCCTACCGTTATCTGCACACGCTCACCAACCTCGATCCCGCGCCCGAACCGAACCTCACCGTACTGTGGTCGCAGAAGCTTCCGGCGGCATTCAAACGTTACTGCGCAAAGATGTCCGTCAAGACGGATTCCATCCAATACGAAAACGACGACGTCATGCGTCCCGTCTACGGAGACGATTATGCCATCGCCTGCTGCGTTTCCGCCATGAAGGTGGGCAAACAGATGCAGTTCTTCGGCGCACGCTGTAATATCGCAAAGACGCTGCTGTACGCGATCAACGGCGGCATAGACGAAAAGACGGGCGTCAGAGTCGTGCCCGGGCTGGAACCCATCACGGATGAAGTACTTGACTACGAAAAGGTACGCGAGCAATACGTCAAAGTCATGAAGTACGTCGCGGAACTGTATACGGACACGCTCAACATCATACATTACATGCACGACAAATACGCCTACGAAGCGGCGCAAATGGCGCTCCACGACACCAACGTCACCCGTCTCTGCGCATACGGCATCGCAGGACTTTCCGTCGCCGCGGACTCACTTTCCGCAATACGTTATGCGAAAGTGAGACCCGTCAGGGACGAACGCGGCATAGCAGTGGACTTCGTTACCGAAGGTGATTTCCCCAAATACGGCAACGACGACGACCGCGCAGACGACGAAGCGGTGTTCATCGTCACGGCATTCTCAGAAGAGCTCAAAAAGCACAAGCTCTACCGCGACGCAAAACACACGCTGTCCGCGCTCACGATCACATCCAACGTCATGTACGGTAAAAAGACGGGAACGACCCCCGACGGCCGCAAACTCGGCGAACCGCTTGCTCCGGGCGCGAACCCCATGCACTGCCGCGACGAAAACGGCGCGCTCGCATCGCTCAATTCCGTCGCGAAGATCCCCTATCGCGGCGTCTGCCAGGACGGCATATCGAACACGTTCTCCATAGTTCCGAAGGCGCTCGGAAAGAGCGACGAGGAGCGCTACTCGAACCTCGTCGGACTGCTCGACGGTTACTTCGCGCAGGGAGCGCACCATCTCAACGTCAACGTGCTCAACCGCGAAACTCTGATGGACGCTTACGAACATCCCGACAAATACCCCACCCTCACAATACGCGTATCCGGTTATGCGGTCAATTTCCGCCGTCTGTCACGCGAGCAGCAAGCTGAAGTTATAAAAAGGACGTTCCACGAAAGCATGTGAACCGCGTCCGCTCACGCGAGACCGAACAAAACGCATCAACGCGCACGACATGAAGTCGTGCGCGTTCCGTTTGGCGCAGAAGCCGCAAAAAATCCCCTGCTTAAAGCAGGGGCACCGCGCTCCGTGACAGCACAATGCTTTATGCGAATGCGGCGGACCGTGTCAAACGTGGGCACACGGACCGTTCAGAGTCATGCGTCGGCTTCTCTCCGAGCCTTTTCGTACTCCGCAAGTATCGCCTCCGCCATCATCTCCCTGGTCTCCGTATTCAGCGGATGGACGATATCCTTGTACTCGCCGTCGGGAGTACGTTTGGAAGGCATGGCTATAAAGCAGCCGTCCGCGCCTTCTATTATCTTGACGTCGTGGACCACAAAGCAGTCGTCGATAGTTACGGACGCCACGGCTTTAAGCTTCCCTTCTTCCTTTTTGACCAGTCTTATACGAACTTCCGTGATGTTCATTGTCTGCCCCTTCCTGTTTCATCGATATTTGAGCGGAAAAACCTGAAAATCCCCTTCCGCATTTTTATTTTAGCACATAAAACGGATATTTGCAATACTTTTTGAGAAAAAATTTCCATTTTGGTATAAAAATCGTCCGTAAACGCGCGTTTTTTCGCATTGCGGCGCCATTTCGCGCATGATGACACACAGGCGATTTTGCTTGACTGTATGCCCGCGTTATTATATAATAATAATCCACCTAAAAGAAATGACGATCGCGGCGAACGGCGTTGCCTCGCCCGATCGGAGGGGCGACAAGGAAATGAGAAAAACAGCAGGAGAACTTCTTATCGAGCTGAATATCGCGGCAAGAAGCGCATGCGATCTTACGGCAACGGACGCGGAACCTCTTACATTAAGAGTGCGGTTGCTTTATCTTCTGTCTACCGGGCCCATGACGCCGGCGGAACTCATGAACAAACTGTGCATGGTCAAATCCAACCTCGCGCTGCTGACGGCGAAAATGCAGCGGGACGGAGAGCTTACGAAAACGCGCAGACAGAACGACAGACGCGCCGTGGTGTACAACATAACCGAACGAGGCATGGACGTGCTCAAATGCACCGTAATAGCGCTCGAAGACAAGTTCAAAGGTATCCTGACGACGGAAAAAGAATATGATGAAGGTGTAAGCAAATTCGACGCGGTGCTCGATCTGCTTTCATTCCTGTAACCGAGCGCAGCCGGCGGAGGTCTGTAATGAAACGAAAAGTAAACAAAATTAAAATGGATCTCGAAGCGGCGAGGACTCACGATCCCGCGGCGACGGGAGCGTGGGAGATAGTGCTCACATACAACGGCTTCCATGCACTCGTGCTCTACCGTATAGCCCACTACCTTCACGTGCACGGATTCAGACTGATAGCGCGCATGATCTCATCGATCGGCAGATTTTTCACCGGAATAGAGATACATCCCGGGGCCAAGATAGGACACGGCGTCTTCATCGACCACGGCACGGGAGTAGTCATCGGCGAAACCACGGAGATCGGCAACAACGTCACGATCTACCAGGGCGCTACGCTGGGCGGCACGGGAAAGGACAAAGGCAAACGCCACCCCACAGTGGAAAGCGGAGTGATGATCAGCGCGGGCGCAAAAGTACTCGGCCCCATCACGATAGGAAGAAACGCAAAGATCGGAGCGGGAAGCGTCGTACTGCACGACGTCCCCGCGAACGCCACCGTGGTCGGCGTGCCTGGCGTGGTCGTAAGGCTGAACGGCGAACGCACGGACGACCTTGACCAGGCTCTTCCCGACCCCGTCGAAGACAGACTTACGGCAACGGAAACGCGTATCGCGCGGCTGGAAAAAGCGCTCGGAAACAAAGTATCTCACGGATGCGAGGACACGGACGAAAAATGATAGTATACAATACCCTTACGAGAAGAAAAGAAGAACTGCGCACGGTGCACCCCGGAGAGGTGCGCATGTATTCGTGCGGACCGACGGTATATTCGCGCGCCCATATGGGAAACATGCGGGCGTACATCTTTATGGATACGCTGCGCCGCGTGATCAGGTTCAACGGTTATAAACTGCTCGGCGTAATGAACATAACGGACGTCGGACACCTGACGTCGGACGCCGACGACGGCGACGACAAGATGGAAAAAGCGGCGAAAAACACGGGAAAAACCCCTTGGGAGATCGCAGAACACTTCACGAAGCTGTTTTTTGAAGATACGGATAAGCTCAATATAGAACGCCCCGAGATAGTCGCAAAAGCCACCGATCACATAGCGGATATGCTGGAATTCGTGGAACAGCTCGTGGATAAAGGCTACGGCTATGAGACGAGCGACGGCATCTACTTCGACATATCGAAATTCCCCTCTTACGGCAAGCTGTCGGGAAATACCCGTCTGTCAGACAATATTGCCGGCGCGCGCGTGGACGTCAACGACGAAAAGCGCAATCCCGCAGATTTCGCGCTGTGGAAAAAAGCGCCCAAAGAGCATATCATGCAGTGGGATTCGCCGTGGGGCCGCAGCTATCCGGGCTGGCATATCGAATGCTCCACCATGTCGCGCAAATATCTCGGCGACACGTTCGACATACACACCGGCGGCGTGGATCACATCCCCATCCATCACGAAAACGAAATAGCGCAGTCCGAAGCGCTGCTCGGTCATCCCGCCGTAAACTACTGGATGCACGTTGAATTCATGCAAGTCGACGGACGCAAGATGAGCAAGAGCCTCGGGAATACGTACACCCTCGATCAGCTTGCAGAGAAGGGATACTCGCCCATGGACTTCCGTTATTTCTGTCTCAACACGCATTACCGCAAGAAGCTGAACTTCACGTTCGAAGGCATGGACGGCGCCAAAACAGCATATTCCCGCCTGCTCGCGCTGCTCGCGGCATGCGCGTCGTCCGACGCAAAGACGGATCCTTCCGTTATAGAAGCATTCGACAAATCGTTTGCGGACGCCGTCAGCGACGATCTTAACATCCCGCTCGGACTGGGCGAGCTGTGGACGCTGCTCAAGAATCCCCCTTCCCGCGATATATACGACGCTGCCATGCGCGCGGACAAAGTGCTCGGACTGTCGCTCGACAAGTGCACCGAGAAAAAAGATGACGACGTCCCGTTAGACGTGCGCGAGATCGCCGAACGTCGCTTCGCCGCACGCAAGGCAAAAAACTGGACGGAGAGCGACGCGCTCAGAGCGGAACTCGCCGCCATGGGCTGGTCGGTGCTGGACGCAAAAGACGGATATACGCTGAAAAAGAATTAAAACCTCGCAAAGGCGCCCGGGCAAAAAGCCCGGGCGCTTTTCAGACGACGTACCCGTTCAAACGCTTGTGAATTTTCCGAAGATATGCTATCATATAATGTGCGCCGCAAAGAGCGGCTACGGAGGAAAACATGGCTTTTACAAGGCTGAGCAGCGAACTTACGGCAAAAACGGGTATCGAGCTGGATAACGTATTCATACTCGAGCTCATGCCGTTCGCGCCTGAAAACTATACGAAAGTATACATCTACGGCAAAATGCTCGCCGAAGGAAATGCGGGAGCGGATAATTCGCCCGACCGCATGGCAAAACTGCTCGGCATGACGGAAGACGACATAATGGAAGCGTTCCGTTACTGGGAGGAGCAGGGACTGGTACGCATATCCGCAGTACCGCCGTATGAAGTGGAATACAAGCCTGCCGGCTATATCCGCCCGTCGCACAAGGCGTTCTCGAAAAAGAAGTTCACCGCCTTCAACGAGATGCTCATGCGTATGTTCCCCAACCGCGAATTCCTGCCGAGCGAGCTGAACGAATATTACTCCGTCATCGAGGACTACCATATCGATACGGACGCCATGCTGAGCATAATAGCGTACTGCGCAAGGCTCAAGGGCAAGAGCGTCGGCTGGAAATACATAGTCACCGTCGCGCGCAATCTCGCAAACGAAGGCTGCCGCACGACGGACGAAGTGGAGACCAAGCTGTCGTCATACGACATAGTTTCCACGGACGTCGCAAAGCTGTTCAAGGTATTGCATATACGCCGCGCGCAGGACTTCGAGGACGTGCGGCTGTACCGCAAGTGGACGGAGGAAATGGGATTCTCCCCCGCCGCCGTGCTGACCGTGGCAAAGGGCGTATACGGCGAGATGAAAGGATTGGATACGCTGCTCACCCGCTACCATGCGGACGGACTCATCGATCTTCACGACATAGAAGAATACCGTGAGAACCGCGCGAATCTGCTCGCACTCACAAAAGAACTGCTCGCGCACCTCGACGTGCGCTATAATCATCTTGACTATTACGCCGAAACGTATGTCAAGGAATGGCTGAAAATGGGCTTCGACGCATCGTCGCTCATGCTCGTTGCGGACTACTGCTTCCGCCGCGAGAAGAAGTCGTGCGAGAAGATGAATGCGCTGCTCAAAGAATGCGCGGACGACGGAGCGACGAGCGCGGAAGCGGTACGAGCGCGATTCGTCGGCGAAAACAAGTCTGACGCATCCATTGCCGAACTGCTTGCAAAAGCCGGCATACGCGGGGACGTCACCTCTCGCGACAGGGACAGCTACAACATCTGGACAAACTACTGGCACGTTCCCAAGGAACTGCTCGCCTTTGCCGCAGAGCGCAGCATGGGCGAAGCGAATCCGCGGGTGCGCATGCACGCGCTCGTAAAATTGTTCCACGAGAGCGGAGTTACCGATCTCGAAGGAGCGAAGAAACTTGCTGGAGGGAAACCTGCGACGGCGAATATAGACGCAGCTACTCTCAACGACAAAATAAAGAACATCTCCCCGGAGGACATCTGAAAACATGGATCTCAAAACAGCTGCCGGACTCATAAAAAGCGAATACGCCGAACGTACCGCCGCAGCGCAGGAAAGGTATCTCGACCTGCTCTCCGAGGACGAAGAACTGTACGCTGCGGAAAAGAATATGCGCTGCGCGGTGCTCGACGGCAAAAGCGAAGAGGAGATAGCCGCGCGCGTCGCCGAAAGAGACAAACTGCTCGCGGGGTACGGACTAACACCGGCGGACTTTTCTCCCCCGCCGAAGTGCCGGATATGCAACGATACGGGATACGTGAACGGCAGATACTGC
>USNB01000069.1 GCA_900555875.1 uncultured Eubacteriales bacterium | reverse complement strand
ATGAGTCCGGAAATGCGTGCAAAGTGCTTTTCGTTGATTATCTTGCCGTAGTCGGGGTTTGCGAGCGGGTCGTCGCCGAACTGCGCCTTTATCTGCGCGGCGATCGCGCGCACAAGTTCGTCTTTTACGGCGCGGTCGCAGAGGATATAATCGGGCGCGACGCAGGTCTGGCCGCAGTTGAGGAATTTGCCGAACACGATTCTTTTCGCGGCAAGGCCGATCTTTGCGGACGAATCCACTATGCACGGGCTCTTCCCGCCCAGTTCGAGCACCGCCGGGGTCAGGTATTCCGCGGCGTGGCGGAGCACTTCTCTGCCCACGTTCTGGCTGCCGGTGAAAAAGATCATATCGAATTTTTTGTCCAGCAGCGCGGCGTTTTCCTTTCTGCCGCCCGTGATAACCGTGACGTATTCGGGCGCGAAGCACTCGGATATGATTTTATCGATGACCGCGCTCGTCGCCGGAGAATAGGCGCTCGGCTTGACTATGACCGTGTTGCCCGCGGCGATAGCGTCGGTGACCGGGTCGAGCGTGAGCAGCAGCGGATAGTTCCACGGGCTCATGATGAGCGTGTTGCCGCGCGGCGTGGGGATGCGCAGGCTCTTCGACGGGAACTGCGACATCGGAGTGCGCACCTTGCGCGGCTTCATGAACGCAGCCGTATGCTTAAGCATATACCCGATCTCGGACAGGACAAGTCCCGTTTCGCACATATACGTCTCGAACTCGCTCTTTCCGAGATCCGCACGTACGGCTTCGGCTATATCGTCCTCGTGCGCCTTCACCGAATCGCGCAGGGACATGAGCGCTTTTTTCCTCGCGTCGAGCGGCAGCGTCGCGCCGCTCGCGAAATATTCCCGCTGACAGGACAGTATGTCGTCTATGTTTTCCGTCGTCATGCTCTTTTCTCCTTTCCGGATACCTTATAATAAAATCTCTCCAGCTCCCGCGCGTTCATCAGCACGGGTACGGGATAAAGAGGATTCGCCTCTTTATCCGCATGTCTCGCCATTGTAGGGATATCCGCCTCCTCGATGCCGTCCAATGTTTCGGGGATGCGCATGCGCCTGTTCAGCGCGCGCACGGCGGCTATGAATTTCTCCGCTCCCTCTTTATGCGTGTCCTTTTCGTCGGCGACGCCCGCGGCGACGCCCAGACGATGGAGCTTTTTATGCACGGCTTTGCCGTAATCCTCCAGCACGATGGGCATCAGCACGGAATTGGCAAGCCCGTGCGGGATATTGTACTGCCCGCCCAGCGAATGCGCCACCGCATGGATATATCCCACGTAAGACTTGGAAAAGGCGATGCCGGCATTATATGCCGCGTCGAGCATGTTCGCCCGGGCTTCCGCGTCGCTTCCGTTTTCGAACGCGCGGACGATGTTCCCGAATATCAGCTTCGTCGCGTAAAGCGCCCTGCGGCGCGTCTCCCCGTTCGTCGACCTGCCTATGTACGCTTCCACCGCATGCGTGAGCGCGTCCATGCCCGTAGTCGCCGTCAGGTGCGGAGGCAGAGAATACGTCACTTCCGGGTCGAGCACAGCATAGCGCGGGATGAGAGTGAAATCGTTCATGGTATACTTGTATTTCTTCTCCCCGTCCGTTATCACCGCGGCAAGCGTCACCTCGCTGCCCGTGCCCGCCGTCGTGGGAACGGCTACGAGCAGAGGGATACGGCGAAGCACTCTGAGCGTGCCCCTCAGCGCGGACAGCGGTTTCTTCGGGTATGCGATCCTCGCGCCCAGCGCCTTTGCGCAATCCATGGACGATCCTCCCCCGAACGCGATCAGACATTCGCATCCGTTCTTCAGATACGTTTCCCGCGCTTCCGCCACGTTCACCACGGTCGGGTTCGCCCTCGTCCCGTCATATACCGCGCACGATATCCCGGCAGACGCGAGCGCGTTTTCCAGCGGAGCGGTAGTGCCGGAATCATGCAGCCACTTATCGGTTACGAGAAGCGCGGATCTTATCCCCTTATCCTTCAGTACGTCCGCAATGGCGGATATGCTGCCCAGCTTTTCAGGCTCCCTGTACGGCAATACGGGCAGCGCCATGCGGAATACCGTCTGGAACGCGCGGCAGAACGCCCTTCTGAAAATATTCATTTCTTATCCTCCGTGTTTTCCGTCTCGTAAGCGTCGCATATGCCGCGCAGATTGTCGCATATCCTGCCGAGCACGCGATACATGACCGTCCGTTCCTCTTCGGTCACCCCCTCGCTCGCCACGGCAAGCACCGCGTCCACCTTTTCGGCGATGCGCCGTCCCACATCCTTTCCCTTTTCGGTAAGCTCCAGCGGACTCTGATATCTCTTCGCAGCAGTCGACGAACATGTCAGATATCCGTTCTCTTCGAGAAATCTGACCGCGCGCGACATGTTGGCTTTGTCCTCGCCGCTCTCGTCGCAGAGCGCTTTGGCGGTCATGGACTGCTTTTTATAGAGATAATACAGACAGTTCACATGCGAACCGCGCAGCGCGAACTCATGCATCTCCTCCGCTTTTATCCTGTATATGCACCGCCCTATCTCGGCAACGAGCACGGTAAACATCTCGAATCTCTCCTGCATACGCCCCTCCGAAGCGACGAAATACGCTTGTTGTAATCACAACAAGCGTATTATACACATATCTGTCACATTTGTCAACGATATCGCCCTACCGCTGCAAATATTTTGCCAGCCGTGCGCGGTAATCTCGGGTCTCGCCGTATACCGAATCGATATCGCCGAGCGCTTCCGGCAGCCCCGTCAGAAGATTATCCGAAAACAGCTCGGGTGGCAGCGGACTGCGGACCGACGCGCACCTCAGGAATATCCCCGTCAGTTCTATGGTCCTGCGGACCGCGCGGGCATAGAGATCGTCCGCGCCGTCGCGGCATACCACGGACGGATCGAGTATATTATACCACTCCTCTCTGCCGAGATTGAGCGAACGTTCGTCGAAATACGGCCGGGAAAAGAGCGCGGAAAGCAGTCCGAACGGTTTGATGCCCAGACAAGCTATCGCGTCGGAGATCCTGCGGCGCACTCCGCGCCTGTCGTAGGTGTTGCGCAGAAACGCGAACCAGCCGTTTATCGCGCGGCGGACGTGATCTTCGTCGAGGACCAGCCCTCCCGTGCGGAGCGCGGCGCCGAGCACGCCCGTGACCACGGATGCGTCCACGTCCTTCGCGCAGTACGGCAAACGGTATTCGTGCATGCGGATACCGCGCAGCCGATAAAGAAAATAAGTATCGAATTCGCGTTCGACGCGCGTATGCGTGATGTTCCGGTCCATATGCGTACCGCCTTCCGTGTGCGACAGCCAATATACGAACGGGTGGAAAACGGTATCCGCGGCGTAATGCGAAACGCAGCCGAGCGCGTAGCTCATCGCCGCGGGGCGGGCGGCGCAATAAAGGCGCATGGCTTCGAAGCCCTCGTATATGCGCGTGCGATGGAGCAGTTTGCCGGGGCTTACCCCGCGCATGGATATGAACCGATAAAAGAACATGGGATCGGGGCCCTGCGCCCCGAAAAAGAACGCGCCGGAGTCCGTCACGCCGTCCGTTTCGCTAAGCGCGTCTTCGGCTATGAGCTGATGAGTGTATGCACTTGGCATGACAGTTCCTCCTTGCGCGGCGACACTTTTATATTATCCGCCTTTACGCCGACGCATATACGCCGCCCCGCGCCTTTTGTCGGCGCGGGACGGCATTACCTTATGCCGAACGTCTCACTTATCCTTGTCCGGAGTTTTATTCTTATCCGCCGGAGCGGCGCGGCGCACGAGCCGACGTTTTGCCGCCTGTCCCGCTTCCGCGGCAGGTTCGGCCTCCACGATCTCGCTCGCATTCGCCTTCTTTTCGCGATACTCGGCAAGCACGCGTTCTTCCTCGGCACGCTCCGCCTCTTCCCTTGCCGCCGCAACCTCGACGGGCTGCGCGGATATGTTTATCTTGCTTATGACCGATGAAAGCACCGTGACCACGCCGTAAGCGGTGAGCACTACGGTGGACATATACAATCCGTCCTGCAGCGACATTATCAGCTCTCCCGACTGATCGCGATACACCACGCCGAACAGCCAGTGCAATACGAACGTACCCAGCAGACAGCACGCCAGCGTAACGACGACGAGCACTATGCGATATGCGTTATACGGCCGCGAAAGGCGGAGCAGCACCATATATCCCGTATACGTCAGCGTGATCGTGACCATCGTCTTGAATATCTGCTCGCCCGTCGTCGTGCTGCCGGGATGGACGATGGCGCAGTATACGTACACCGCCATGACCGCGGCAGTGAGCGTCAGCCCGCCCGGCGACGCGTTCTTAAGCATATTCCCGAGGAATCCTCCGTGCACCCTGTCCTTGTTTATCTGCAGCGCGAGGAAGAGCGAAGGCACCGCCGTTATGAACAGCTCGTACATCAGGGTCTGTTCCGTAGTGAAGAAATACGGCACGTTGAGTATGAGCGTTATGACGGAAAGCAGCACCGTCATCATCGTTTTCATCAGATAGAGCGACGACGCCTTTGCTATGTTGTTTATGACGCGCCTGCCTTCCACAACGACGTCCGGCATGGACGAGAAATTGTTGTCTATGAGCACGAGATGCGCGACGTTCCTCGCCGCCTCAGCCCCGCTCGCGATGGACAGCGCGCAGTCCGCCTGACGCATGGCGAGGATATCGTTCACGCCGTCGCCCGTCATGGCGACGGTATGCCCCTTGGCTTTGAGACTGCTGACGAGTATGCTCTTCTGCTCGGGGGTGACTCTGCCGAACACGGTATAGCGGTTGGCGGCTTCCATGACTTCGGTATTGCTCAGCCCCTCGAGAGAGATGTATTTGTCGGCGTTTTCCACTCCCACCCTTTTCGCCACTTCGGCGACGGTGATGGGATTGTCTCCGGATATGACTTTGACGGCGACGTCGTTGTCCCTGAACCACTTGATGGTGTCCGCCGCGTCCTCGCGTATATGATCTTCGATGACGATCAGGCATATCGGGCGGCGCACTCCGGGCAGTCTGCCGTTCCTGATCTCCGCCGGCGAATGAGCAAGGCACATGACGCGGTATCCCTGGCTCGCGTTTTCGTCCACGAGCTTGCGTATGCGCACGCCCATCTCACCGAGGACGAATTCGGGAGCGCCCAGCATGTACGTGCCCATGTCCTCGAACGTAACGGCGCTCAGCTTGCGGTCGGACGAAAAAGGGAGCACTGTCACGGGGCGGAACTTGAGATTGTAGCCGAATTTATCCGCGAGCGCGATAGCCGTCTGATTATTGTCCTCCGTCGCGCTCAGCATGGAACCGATTATGTCCCCGATGCCGAACCCGCCGTCGCCGCCTTTGATCTCGACGACTTTCTTGACGCTCATCGAGCCGTCCGTTATCGTCCCCGTCTTATCGAGGCACAGCACGTCGACGCGCGCGAGCATCTCGATGCAATACATATTTTTGACCATCGCGCGGCGTTTGACGAGACGCAGCATGCTTGCGGCGAGCGCAACGCTGGTGAGCAGGAACATGCCGGACGGTATCATGCCCACGACCGCACCGCTGACGGTGGTTATGACTTCGTAAAACAGATGACCCGTTCCGCGTCCCCACAGATCCTCAGAGATCGCGCCGCCCACCTGAGGAGCATAGATGTTGTAAGTTCGGATGAACATCAGGACCGCGATGGGCAGCATCAGCACGGATACCACCTTTATTATAAGATTGATGGAGCGGTTCAGTTCGCTCTTCGTCTTTTTATATTTCTTGGCATACGACGCGAGCGTCTCGACGTAATTCTCGTCGCCTATCTTGTTCACGCGGGCGCGGCAGCTCCCGCTCGTCACGTACGAACCGGAGTACAGGATATCGCCCGCCTTTTTATGGATGGGGACGCTCTCGCCCGTCAGCATGGATTCGTTCACGTCGCACTCGCCGGACAGCAGCACGGAATCCGCGCATATCTGTTTTCCCGTTTCGAGGAGTATCACGTCGTCCAGCACGACCTCATGCACGCCTATCGCCTTGACTTCGCCGCCGCGCACGACTATCGCGGAAGGCGCGGTGACGAGCTTGAGCTTGTCTATCGCCATCTTCGCCTTGATCTCCTGTATGATACCTATGATCGTATTGACGAGGATGATGACGACAAACAGGAATTTGCTCCAATCTTCCGCTATATCCACGACGAGCGACATCGCGATGAACACGATGAGCACGACAAGGTTCAGATACGTGCACACGTTGGAGACGATTATGCGCCAATACGGCTTGCTTCCCTTTTTGCTCGTTATATTGAGGTATCCCTCTTCGGTGCGCTTCGCCACCTGCTCAGCCGTCAGTCCCGATTCGGGGGAAGGCTCGTAGCGCTCGGCGCCTGCGGAGCTTACGGTCTTCTGCCTGAGCGAAGACCGCCTGCTCTTTCCTCTCGCCGAATCGTAATCCAGCAGATCTATGGTCGACAGGTTCTTGCTGCCGTTTGTATCGTTCGTTGCCATACCGTCATTATACTTTAATCCCGCGCGTTTGTCAAGAAGGCTTTGCATAAAGTGAAAGGGCTTCTTTTTACGGAAGCCCTTTCGCAACGAACGCATCATGCGTTATCGTTCTTTTTTAGCGGACGGCGAACGTACTATGAATACGACGCACACCG
>USNB01000068.1 GCA_900555875.1 uncultured Eubacteriales bacterium | reverse complement strand
ACTTCAGTAGCCGAACAAGCGGTAGCGTGAGGCTGCGTACGTGACCGAAGCTACGCAGCCTTACCGAGGAGCGTTATATCAAATCCCCCGCTATAAGGAACGTGTGTGGCGGCATAGAATGCTTCTCGGGGAGGCAACAGGCGAAGGGAGCGTACTTCAGTAGCCGAACAAGCGGTAGCGTGAGGCTGCGTACGTGACCGAAGCTACGTAGCCTTACCGAGGAGCGTTATATGCCGCCACACAAAAAAACGAGTCCGCCACGGATCTAAGTCACATCGGCGAACTCGCTATGATAAGGGGGAAAATGATGAGCAAAGTTTGGAACTTTACGGATATGATCTTTTGTTCACTTGAAATGTTTCCGTAAAGTTTTATTTGTACTGATAATATATCATACGTCAATGATAATGTCAACTGTTTTTATACATGTTTTTGAAATTTTTTAAAAATTTTTTTCGGACGGCAAAAAAATGCAAATCATTCCCTGCTCTCGCGGACGCGCGACCTTTCCCTGGCAGATCTGTTCTTGCGTATGAGCAGCCCGAGGCTGGACGGCGACAGTTCGGGACGCGCCGGCGAGACCGTGCACCTCGCGAACGACTGGAGCAGCTTCTCATATTCGCTCACCTGCTCTTCCAACATGACGACGTACTCGCGTGATGATGACGCCCGAGAGGGCGCTTCATGCGGCACGGCTTTATCAGGATGTGCGGAAACTTTGGCTGCATTTTCCGCAGTCGCGTTTTCCGTCGCATCTGCCGCCGCGCGACTCCGGACCGGAGGCGGCGCCGCATGCAGGCGGACATTGAGGGCAAGCCGTTTCACCCTGTCGGACAGCGTTTTATACGCCTCGTTGATCTCATCCCACCTGTCGATATCGCCGCCGTGATCGGGATGATATTTTCGCGCAAGATCGCGGTATGCGGATTTTATTTCGGCGTCCGTGCACGTAGGTCGGACGCCGAGTATCTCGTAATAATTTTTGAAACTCATATCAGACCAAAGAAGTAAATTCACTGAGAGTGTTGCGGAACTCGAGCATCGCCGTCTCATACGGACGATCGGTCATCAGATCGACGCCCGCGTCGCGCAATATCTCGTAAGGCGATTTGCTGCCGCCCGCCTTAAGGAATTTATTGAAATATCTTTCGCGCTCGAATTCTCCTCCGCCGAGCAGAGAGCTGGCGAGCGTGACTGCGGCGGTAAGACCCGTCGCATACTTATATACATAGAACGCGTTGTAGAAATGCGGTATACGCGCCCACTCGTAACGTATCTGCCTGTCGTGCGTAACGCCCTTGCCGTAATACTTCTTATTCAGTTTCAGATACAGCTTTGAAAGCGATTCCACTGTAGGCGGCTCGCCCTTCGCGTCTGCCTTGTGTGCGGCAAGTTCGAATTCCGCGAACATCGTCTGGCGGAACAGCGTGGTACGGAACATATCGAGATAATACGACAGCAGATAGCGCTTGACGTTCTTATCCTTTGTCTCGCGCAGCAGATATTTGAGAAGCAGCACCTCGTTCGTGGTGCTCGCGACTTCGGCGACGAATATGCTGTAACCCGCTTTGTTATATCCGAGCGCCTCGTCCGAATAGCGGGAATGCATCGCATGACCCAGCTCGTGAGCGATCGTGAATACGTCATGCGGCGTGCCGGAATAATTGAGCAGCACATAAGGTCCCGTGCCGTAAGCGCCCCAGCTGTAAGCGCCGCTGCGCTTGCCTTCGCTCTCCATCACGTCTATGCGGCGTTCCTCTTTCATCTCGGACAGCCGGGAGACATATTCCTCTCCGAGAGGAGCGAGCGCCTTGAGCACTACCGAAAACGCCTTCTCGTAATCCATACCGAAATTAACGCCTTCGGTGAGAGGCACATACATGTCGTACATGTGCAGATCGCCGAGAACGAGCCTGCGGTAATCCACGTATTCGTGCAGCGCGGGAAGCGCACCGCCGACCGCGGTGAGGAGCTTGTCGTATATGCCTTCGGGCACGTCATCGTTCTTCATGCTCATCTGCATAGCGCTCTCAAACCCGCGAAGCGACGCCATGATGTTGTTCTTGCGGACGGACGTCGTGTAGCATGCCGCGATGGTATTGATACGCTCCTCATACAGCGAATAATAAGTCGTGAACGCCTTTTTACGCACCGCGCGATCGGGATTCTGAAGGAGCATGGAGTATGTGCCGTGCGTGAGCGGCACTCTTTCTCCGTTCGCCCTGATATACGGATGAGGAAGGTCTACGCTGTCTATCTTTTCAAAAATGTCGCGGAACGAACCCGTTACCTCGCTCAGCCGCGCAAGCAGCAGTTCTTCCTTCTCGCCGAGAACGTGCGGCTTGCTCTTTTTCACCCGGGCAAGAGTGTATTCGTAATCCGAGAAACGCGGATCCGCCGCCATATCGTCAAGCTCGGCATCCGTAAGCGCCGTAAGCTCGGGGTCGACGAACGACATCGCCGCGCCGAACTCGGCGGACAGTGTGCCCGCCCGCGTCGCAAGCGCGACGTATTCGGCATTGGCTCCGTCCGTATGCATGCACATGGTCGCATAGACGTAAAGTTTTTCCACTTCGTTACCGAGTTCGTCCGCGGCTTTGAAAAGCGCGAGCGTCATATCCGGATTGGACAGCTTGCCTTTATATTTCTTAAGCTCGCCGAGGCGTGCCGACGTTCTCGAAAACGCCTTTTCCCAATCCAGTCTGCTCGGATAGATATGGCCGAGATCCCACTTGTACTCTTCCGCTATCTCGTTTCTCTTCATGATCTGCCCCCTTTGGCGCGAAAACTATCGCGCGTCAGTTTTTAAGTGAATGCAACGGCGCGGGAATAATGCCGCCGCGACGAATGAATTCCGAACTGTCGACGTCGGACACCGGCATTACGGGCGCGCTGCCAAGCAGTCCGCCGAAGTTAACCTCGTCGCCCACCTTGCCCACGGGAATGAGACGCACCGCCGTCGTCTTATTGTTTACCACGCCTATGGCGCATTCGTCGGCGATTATCGCGGAGATCGTCTCCGCCGAAGTATCGCCGGGCACGGCTATCATATCCAGCCCGACAGAGCACACCGCCGTCATTGCCTCGAGTTTGGAAAGCGTGAGTTTCCCGCTGCGGGCGGCGCGTATCATGCCTTCGTCTTCGCTCACGGGGATAAACGCTCCCGACAGTCCGCCCACCATGCTGCTTGCCATTACGCCGCCCTTTTTGACCGCGTCGTTGAGCAGTGCGAGCGCAGCGGTCGTGCCGTGACCGCCCACGCTGGAAAGCCCCATTATCTCGAGGATCTCCGCCACGCTGTCGCCTATCGCGGGCGTGGGCGCGAGAGAAAGATCCACTATGCCGAACTTCGCGCCGAGTAGCTCCGCCGCCTTGCTGCCAACGAGCTGACCCGCACGCGTGATCTTGAACGCGGTGCGTTTTATGACCTCCGCCACCTCCGTGAGATCCTTGCCCTTGCACGCTTTGAGCGCAGCCGCAACGACCCCCGGACCGGATACGCCTACGTTTACCGTCGCTTCTCCTTCGCCGAGACCGGTGAACGCACCCGCCATGAACGGGTTATCCTCCACGGCGTTTGCGAACACGACGAACTTGGCGCAGCCTATCGCGCCTTTGTCCTTCGTGCGTTCGGCAAGTTCCTTGACCGTTCTGCCCATCATCGCCACGGCGTCCATATTGATACCGCTGCGCGTGGAAGCCACGTTGACGGACGAACATACCATGTCCGTCTCGCTTATAGCTTCGGGGATGGTCGCGAGAAAAGCACGCTCGGCGTCCGTCATGGCTTTATGCACGAGCGCACCGTATCCTCCGATGAAGTTTACTCCTATCTCCTTCGCAGCCCTGTCGAGCACGCGGGCAAGCCCCACGTAATTGCCGCTGGGCGAACCGACTATGGATATCGGGGTAACGGATATGCGCTTATTTACTATGGGGATACCGAGTTCGCCGGACAGTTTCTCGCCCACTTCGACGAGCCTGCCCGCGCGGCGCATGATCTTTTCATACACCTTCTTCTCCGCCGCCGCGCCGTCGTCGGACGCGCAATCGAGCAGCGAAAGAGAAAGCGTTATCGTGCGGACGTCAAGATTCTGATCGTCCACCATTCTGATGGTTTCGAGTATATCGCCTGTATCGAGCATTATCGTCCGCCTGTCAGATCTTATGCATCGAATCGAACAGATCCTGATGCTGCACTCTTATGTCCACGCCTATATCCCTGCCGCGGGATGCGAGTTCTTTCTGCAATGTCGCAAAATCCACCGTCGCCGCCGTAAGATCGACGAGCATTATCATCGTGAAGTATTCCTGCATGAGGGTCTGCGAAATATCGCATATGTTTACGCCGAAATCCTTCATGATGATCGCCACATCTGCGATTATCCCCACTTTATCCTTTCCGAGAACGGTAACTATCGCTTTCATATATCTGCAAAACTCCTTATCAAACCACGCGCACCGGCAGAACGAGATAGAGGAAATCCTCTTCTCCGCCGCACGGGACGACGACGCAGGGGTCGGCGGGGCTGTTGAATTTTATCGTAACGCTGTCCGCGCCGCAAACGCGCAGAAGCTCGGTGAAATATTTCGCATTGAACGCTATCGTAAGATCCGGACCGTTCGTGACGACGGCGAGCCGCTCGTCGAGATTGCCGCGCCCGGACGCGGACGTTATGCGCATCATGCGTTCCGAAATGTCGAAGCGCACGGGATTGCTCCTGTCGTCGCGCGTAAGCAGGAGCGCGCGCTCGAGACTGTCATACAGCTGCTGCGCCGCCACCGTTACCAACGTATCGAAGGACGTTCTTATTATATTCCTGTACGCAACGAATTCTCCCTCGTACAGCACGCTCGTTATGGTCGTATGTCCGACGTCCGCACGCACTCTGCCCCGCCCCACGTACAGGCGCACTTCGTCGTCCGAATCGTCAAGCAGACGCGCCACCTCGTTCACGCAGCGCGCGGGCACCACCGCCTTCATGGGAGAGGACGGCGACATGAGAGGCTTGACGCACTTGGCAAGCCTGTAACCGTCGAGCGCGACCGCGGTGACGTCGTTCTCGCCCACCTCGAGCAGCACGCCTTTGAGTATGGGACGCACGTCGTCCTGGCGGACGGAGAACGCCACCTTGTTTATCAGATCTTTGAAATCGTTTTTCGTCAGCGAGAAACTGCGCGCGTCCGACACCTCCGCTATCTCCGGATAATCGTCGGGATCCGCACAGGCGAATTCGCTTTCCGAATCGCCGTAACGCAGTATGAGTTTATTGCCCGCCGTTTCCATAGCTATGCGCTCCCCCGTCAGTCTGCGGGTGAAATCGGAGAACAGCTTGCCGGGAACGAGCGCGATACCGCCGTCCGACACATCCGCAACGATCCCCGTTATGACCGTAAGTTCGTTATCCGTTGCCGCGAGAGTAAGCGTGCCCTCGCTCGCTTCCACTCTTATGTTGTCGAGTATGGGATTGTTCGATCTGTTGCTTATCGCCCTGATCGCCCTGCCTACAGCTTCCGCAAGGTCCCCGCCGTCGCAAAACGCTTTCATGTATATCAGCTCCTTTCGTTTGATGATATTATACCGCAACGCCGGATAAAAGTCAATAAAGTTTTTACGTAAGAATTTTCACACAGGCGTTTTCGCGAGGGGGAGACTCTCTTTGAAAAGAGAATCTTCCCCCTCGCGCTCCCCCTTCAGAGAAACTTATGTATTACGTGAATTTTTTTTCGGGGAACCGCTTTCTAAGGACATAAAAGGACGGCGCCCGAGGGGCGCCGTCCGGAAATGTGCCGCTGTCCGGCAGGATCAGACATCGGTCTGAGGACCGGCCTGCTTATTCTTGTAATATTTTTTCAGTTTCAGGAACATCCGCACTCCTATCACCGCAAGACCCGCCGCAGCAACGACGTCCAGCGCGATAAGTATAAGTATATAATAGGAGAATCCGGGTATCTCTTCAACTCCGTGGATAAATCCGTTGACCGCCGCGGAATTGACCACCGCGTAAAAGATGTGCTTTGCCGCCTGACGCGCGTAATAGGTGTCCGCGGGGCTGTCATCCGACGCGTTGTATGAGCCGTACTGGCTGAGTTTCGCGTCGCCTCCCGCCCGAAGCATCTGCTCGGTATTCATATAACCGCCGTTATCGTAATCGGTAAGGATGAAGCCGTTGAATCCCCATTCGTTGCGCGTGACCTGCGTAAGGAGATGCCAGTTGCCGCCTGCCCACGTATAGCCGATGCGGTTGAACGAGCTCATGATCGCGGTGCATACGGGGACTTCCGTCTCACTACGCGTATAGGTGGTGTTGCCGTCCTCATCCGTCTCCAATTCGTAGTAGAAGATAGTCTGCGTGCCCGATTTCACGCACATCTCGAAGGGTTTGAGGTATATCTCGCGTATCGCCTGCTCGTTTGACCACGTGACCAGACCGTTGCGATGATCTTCCTGGTCGTTGAGCGCGTAATGCTTGATGAACGAATACATGCCCTTGGAAGCCGCGCCGCTTACCGCCGCCGAGCCCATCACGCCGGACAGATAGCTGTCCTCGCTGTAATACTCGAAATTACGGCCCGCAAACGGCGTTCTGTGTATGTTCATCGCGGGAGCGTACCAACCTTCGGTATCGCTCATGAGTCCGTCCTCGCCCACGCTGACGCCCATCTCGTACGCGAGCTGTTCGTTCCACGTCTGCGCGATGAGCACCTCGCAGGGATAAGACATGGCGACGGAAGCGG
>USNB01000067.1 GCA_900555875.1 uncultured Eubacteriales bacterium | reverse complement strand
CCTCGCGCTCCCTTTCCGAGAAACCGAAACCAATTTCCTTGCGCACGCGCAAGGGCGGCGCGCAAGGAAAAGGGGCGCTTTTACAAAAGCGTCCCTTCCCCGCAAAAACTCCTCGCCCGAAAGCCTACGGCAGCGGAATGACTATATTCAGCGTAAACGTGTTGTCTTTTATGGTAACGGACATGACGCCGCCGTACTTTTCGGTTATGTATCGTATTCCGAGCATACCGTAGCCGTGATAAAGATTATTGGGCTTTGTCGTCTGCGGCAAGCCGTCCACGAAAACCATTTTATCGCCGCCGTCGCAGTAATTGTCGATATGCACGACGAGCATTTCCTTACGCGTGCGCACGTTCAGACCGATATAGCGCAGCGGTCCGTCCGCTTTCTCGACGCTCTCGATGGCGTTGTCGAGCGCGTTGCAGAACAGCGAATATATATCCTCTTCGCTCATAAATCCCATACGGCTGCCGTCGGCGATGCACGTAAAGCATATGCCGTACTTCTCGCAGTAAAGCAATTTCTCGGTCAAAAGCACGTCGAGAGTGCTGTTACCCGTCTTAAGCGACGAATCGTACAGGCGCACGGCAGTCTGCAATTCGCCGAGGCGCGCGTCTATGATCTCGCTGCTGACGAGCTTTCTGAGATCGGCTATCTCGTGCTTTATGTCATGGCACTTATGATTGAGCAGCTCCATGCTCTGCCTGGAAAGTTCGTGCTGTTCGTGTTCGTATTCGAGCAGATCGCGCATGACCTCTTCGCGCTTTAAGTCCATTCCGTAAATGAATATGCCGAACTGCAGGAACAACAGCAGCAGACAGCAGCATACGGCATATACGAGATGCCAGATATCCTTGCCCGAAGCGGCGCTTCCCAGGCTGACAAGATATACGATGACTATGGAAACGAGCGACAGTATTATAAGATGATTGTTCCGTAGATTGGCAAAGCCGCTCACGCCGCCGTGCCGCAAGAGGCTGCGGATGAACACGAAATGGAACGCCGTGAACACCGCCGCGCTTATCAGTATATGAGTAAAGCACACCAGCGTATTCCATGCTCCGTCGGAAGGAACGTCATCCGGCAGCAGCGTATCGAACGCGCGCAGCGTGCTTGCGAGAAGATGCTGAAGCTCCCAGCATACCGAACCGATGAACAGCGACTGCCGCCAATCGCACTCGAAACAGAAGCGCAGCATGAAAAGAACGGTCGCGAATATAACGAGGAAGGACGGATTGAACCATCCCCACAGATCGAGCTGACCGAACACCTTGTAATCGAATATCCAGCACTCGAGCCCGAGAAGGACGAGCGCTGCTGCAAATTTGGGCCAAAAAAATTCTCTGCGCCTTATGTGCACGCAGAAAAGCATAGCTCCCGCGAATATCTGCACGGTATAGTTGCGGAAAACGGAGAGAATGGCGGTAGCGACGTTCCAAAACATTCAGTTACCCCCCCCCCGATGTGATCCGCGAGCCGGGCGAAAAATTCCTTGCGGCGCCGGCGGCTGACCGTGAGTTCGTCGTCATCCATTCTGACGGTCTCCCGCGTCATTCCCGTGACATGATCGAGATTTATAAGATAGCACTTGTTGCACCTTATGAAACTTTCGGGTGGCAGCGCCTTTTCTATCTTCTCGAGCTGGCCGCGTACGGTGACTTTCTCCTTTGCCAGATGAAACGCAAGATAATGCCCCATCACCTCCACAAAACGAATGTCGCGCGCGTAAAGTTTACGCGTGCCGTCCTGCGTAGTAACGAAGATATGTCTGTCCTCGTGAGCTTTCACATACGCAAGCGCCTTGCGCAGTTTGGCGGAAAACACCGCATACTCCACCGGCTTTACGATAAAATCGAGCGCGTCCACCGAATAACCGCGCACGGCGTACTGCGCCATGTTCGTAACGAATATTATCGCGGTATATTCGTCCGTTTCGCGCAGTTTTTCCGCAGCCGACATGCCGTCCATATGCGGCATTTCGATATCCAGCAGTACGAGATCGTACTTGGCGGAATAATCGCTGATAAAATCCATGCCGTTGCCGAACGTTTCGACAAAACACTTTTCGCCCGACTCGCCTTCGAAACGGCGGATGAAATCCTTCAGACGGCGCACCTGATCCTCGTCATCCTCCACGATGACTATCCTCATAACATTTACCCCCTCCGCATGATTACGAGATATAATTAGGATATCATATTTTATACCGTTCGTCAATACCCGATCCCCCGCCTTGCGCGACCGTTTGCGACAGAAAACCGACCGAACGCGCCAGAGCCGCACGCGTGAGGAGAATGCGTTCAGACGGAACGTGCGGCGGAAGCGGAGAATAAACAATAAAAGGGCTTGCCAAATACGGCGGTATATGTTAGAATATAGACGAATGAACGATAAAGGAGACGGAAATGCAGAAAGTCACCGATGACATCCTGTATGTCGGCGTAAACGATCACAAGATCGATCTGTTCGAAGGACAGTATAAAGTGCCGACGGGGATATCGTATAATTCCTATGTGATAAAGGATAAAAAGATCGCGGTCATGGATACCGTAGACCGCAATTTCGGACACGAATGGCTGGATAATCTGGAAAAAGCGCTCGGCGGGAAGTCCCCCGACTATCTCGTCGTGCAGCACATGGAACCCGATCATTCCGCCAATATAAAGAACTTTGCCGACAGATATCCCGAAGCGAAGATCGTGGGCAACGCCAAGACGTTCGTCATGATGTCGCAGTTCTTCGGAACGGATTTCGAGGGGCGCAGCCTGGAAGTCAAAGAGGGCGATACGCTCGACCTCGGCAAGCATAAGCTCGCCTTCGTATTTGCGCCCATGGTGCACTGGCCGGAAGTGATGGTCACGTTCGACGAGACCTCGGGCACTCTGTTCTCTGCGGACGGCTTCGGCAAATTCGGCGCGCTCGATGTCGAGCAGGAATGGACGGACGAAGCAAGGCGCTATTATATCGGCATAGTCGGAAAATACGGAGTGCAGGTACAGAACCTTCTCAAAAAAGCCGCAACGCTGGATATCAGACGCATATGTCCGCTGCACGGGCCTGTGCTGGATTCCGACGTCGGCCGCTATCTCAATCTCTACGACATATGGTCGGGCTACCGCGCGGAAAAGGAAGGCGTGCTCATCGCCTATACTTCGGTATACGGCAATACGAAAAAAGCCGTCGAACTGCTCGCCGACAAACTGCGCGCCAAAGGCTGTCCCAAAGTGGTCGTGCGCGATCTCGCGCGCTCGGACATGTCCGAATGCGTGGCTGACGCGTTCGCGTACGGAAAGACGGTACTTGCCACAACGACGTACAACGGCGAGATCTTCCCTTTCATGCACACCTTCATAACAGAGCTTACGGAGCGCAATTTCCGCAACCGCACGGTCGCGATCATCGAAAACGGCACATGGTCGCCCATGGCGGCAAAGGTCATAAAAAAAATGCTCGAGCCTATGAAAGACATAACGTATGCCGAAAACACGGTCACGATACGTTCCGCGGTGAACGCCGAAACGGGCGAAAAGCTGGAGGCTCTCGCAGGCGAACTCTGCAGAGACTATATCGCGAAAGACGACAAGCTCGCGAACAAGAACGATCTTACGGCGCTGTTTAAGATAGGCTACGGACTGTACGTGCTCACCAGCCGCGACGGAGACAAGGACAACGGCATGATAATCAATGCCGTCACCCAGGTGACCAACACCCCTAACCGCGTGGCGGTCGCGATAAATAAGGACAACTACACCCATCACCTCGTACAGCGCACGGGCGTGATGAACGTCAACTGCCTGTCCGAGGACGCTCCCTTCTCCGTATTTGAAAGGTACGGATTCGTCAGCGGACGCAACAAGGATAAGTTCGAAGGCGTCGGCGTACTGCGCTCGGATAACGGGCTGGTCTATCTGCCCGAATACATCAACTCGTTCATGTCGCTCAAAGTGGAGAGCTATGTCGATCTCGGCACGCACGGGCTGTTCATCTGCTCGGTCACCGAGGCGCGCGTCATGAACGACCGTCCGACGATGACGTATACCTATTATCAGGAAAACGTCAAACCCAAGCCGAAGACGGAGGGCGTCAAAGGCTGGGTATGCAAAGTATGCGGCTACATCTACGAAGGCGAGAATCTGCCCGAGGATTTCGTTTGCCCGCTGTGCAAGCACGGCGCCGCAGACTTTGAAAGGATCGAATAACAAACCCGGCATCGCCGGAAAGGAGTAATACAATGAGATACGTATGCCAGGTATGCGGCTATGTGTACGACGAAGAGGACGGCGATCCGGATAACGGCGTCGCTCCGGGCACAAAATGGGACGATGTTCCCGATTCCTATGTCTGCCCCCTTTGCGGCGTAGGCAAGGATCAATTCGAACAGGAATAAATCAATACCACGCGCAAAAGCGCGTGGTATTGATTTATTCGGCCCGCAGCCGTCGGAGATCCCGTTCTTCGGTCTTCCCCCGCCCGTCCGCACAGACGGCGAACAATAAGGATCAGACGGACTCGAGCAGCATTTTATCCGCAACGAGCGCAATGAATTCGCCGTTGGTCGGCTTTTCGTTGTGGCTGTAGACGCGGACGCCGAACAGACTGTTGATATTCTCTATCTTGCCGCGGTTCCACGCCACCTCTATGGCATGCCTGATGGCGCGCTCGACCTTGGACGGAGAGGTATCGAAGCGGCGCGCGACCTCGGGATAAAGGCGCTTGGTTATGCTGTTTATGATATCGGGATTGTCTATCGCCATTTTGATGGCTTCACGCAGGAACTGATAGCCCTTGATGTGAGCGGGTATGCCGACGGTGATGAAGATGTTCGTTATTTTCTCTTCAAGGCTCTTGTTCTTGATACGGCTGGCGGCGTTCTCTTTCATACACTCCACGATACGCGCCTCGAGCTGTTCGTTCCGGAACGGTTTCATCATGAAATACCTCGCGCCGAGGTTTATCGCTTTGGTAACGAAACTGCCTGAGCTGAGCGCGCTCATCACGATCACTCTGCGATCGCGATCCAGCTTTTCCAGCACGCCGTATCCGTCGAGCCGCGGCATCACTATGTCGAGGAGTATCACGTCGGGATCCGCGGCGCGCACCTTTTCGAGCGCCTCTTCGCCGTTGGTCGCGGTAGCGGTAATTTCGTAATCGCTCTTGCCCGCAAAGTACGCGCCGAGCGATGCGAGGAATTCTTCGTCGTCGTCCACTATCATCAGTTTTATCTTCATAAAAGTGCCTCCGTTTTTTGTCAATATTATTATAACAAACGCAGCGGGGCGCGGACAATAAAAGCGGGGGACGAAGATTGGCGGCTATTGCCTTCCTTTGCCGAAACGAGTCGACACTCCGCGAAAGCCCCCGCCGAATGCAAGTAGTTGACTTATGCGGGCATATATGGTATACTTTTGTTATTATGAAAGCATGGATGGTAACGTCCCCGCATAACCTTGAACTCGTGGAAGGTCCGAGTGAAAGCGCCGGCGAGGGATGCGTAAAGATCAAAGTGCTGAGGAGCATAATCTCCGCCCCCGACATCAACGTATATTCCGGAAAAGCGGACGTCGCGCTGCCCGTATGCCCCGGCGGTTCATGCGTCGGCATGGTGATAGAAACGGGAGACAACGTCGGAGAATTCACACGAGGCGATCGCGTATACGTGCGCTCTCAGAAGAGCTGCGGCACGTGCGCAAGCTGCCGCGCGGGCAAATCATGGAAGTGCGAAAACATGAAAATACGCGGTTATTCGTGCGACGGATTCATGCGCGATTTTGCCGTCATCCCCGCTTCGGACTGCGTAAAGATCCCCGACCGCATCAAGAGCGAAGAGGCGGTATTTATCGATTACATCTCCATCGCAGTACAGACGATCGCCGCGCTGGACGTGGATAAGGGCGACTATCTTGCGATAACGGGCGCGAGCACGCTCGGCATCATACTCGGACAGGTCGCGCTTTACTACCAGGCCGTGCCCATAATCATCGACTCGGACGCCGAAGCCCTCGAGGTCGCCAAAAGCCTCGGACTGTATTACACGATAGACGCATCCGAGACCGATCCCAAGACCAAGATCTTCCATATAACGGGCGGGAATATGGCGGAACGCGTCGCACATATGGCGTCGTCCGACATACCGCTCACGCGCAGCATAGACTTCACCGCGCGCGGCGGCAAGCTCGCCATAATCGGACGCTACGGATGCGTGAATACCCTTCCCTGCTCGCTGGAAAACGCCGTCAGGAACAACCTCACCATCGCGTGCATAACGAACGGGGCAAAGAACAACCAGGTCGCGATCAACATGCTCGTAGGCAAAGCGGTATCCGTCACTCCGCTCATAACGGGCGAAACGACGTTCGCGGACGTGCCCGCAGCGCTCAAAAAGGAAAACGACATAGCGCGCGGACACATGAAGACACTGATAAAATTCGATTAAAAACGCGCACGCCGACGGCGTGCGCGGTTTTGATCGCCAGGCAGCTCCCCTGCGCCATTGACCGCGCCGGCGCGCGATCATTAACACACCCTCCCCTTTTCCGGACCTTGAAAAGGCGCCGAAGCGGGAGAGCACACGTAAGCCGCGCGGAGACATATTGTTTTTATGCTCTTTCGCCGCTCGCAGCGAAAATCCATTATTTACGAGCGAACGCA
Source organism: uncultured Eubacteriales bacterium (assembly GCA_900555875.1). Taxonomy (GTDB): domain Bacteria; phylum Bacillota; class Clostridia; order Christensenellales; family Pumilibacteraceae; genus Protoclostridium. The sequence continues at coordinate 151 of USNB01000067.1, read as the reverse complement.
AGCCCGATATGCCTTCCCTGTTTGCCATACGGGAAAATACCCCCGGCATGACCGCTTCCGGCATAACATTAAAAGCACGCCTGTCGCATAAAACAAGCGTGCTTTTTCGTTATGACGTATTCGGCTTAAGTTTTCGGGGATGGGGGTGCGG
>USNB01000066.1 GCA_900555875.1 uncultured Eubacteriales bacterium | reverse complement strand
GAGCCGCCGCGACATGGGCAAGGCGAACTTCATCGACATAGCCGACGGCAGCGGACGGGTACAGGTATATATCCGCGTGAACGACCTCGGAGAAGAGGCGTTCGCCGAATACAAGAAATGGGATATAGGCGATATAGTGGGCGTGGAAGGTCTCGTATTCCGCACCCGCCGCGGCGAGATCAGCGTGCACGCGCATAAGCTCGAACTGCTCTCCAAGAGTTTGCTGCCGCTGCCCGAGAAGTTCCACGGGCTGACGGACAAGGAGCTGCGCTACCGCCGCCGCTACGTCGATCTCATCATGAACCCCGAGGTCAAGGATACGTTTTACAAGCGTAGCCGCATAATAAGCGAAGTGCGCCGCTACCTCGACGGCAGGGGCTATCTCGAAGTGGATACGCCCGTGCTGCACACGGTGGAGATAGGCGCGGCGGCGCGTCCGTTCGTGACGCATCATAACGCGCTGGATATAGACATGTTCCTGCGCATCGAGACGGAGCTGTACTTAAAGCGTCTCATCGTCGGCGGGTTCGACAAAGTGTACGAAGTGGGGCGCATATTCCGCAACGAGGGCATGGACTCCACGCACAACCCCGAGTTCACCACCGTGGAAATGTACGAGGCGTATACCGACTACATGGGCATGATGGAACTCATCGAAGACATGTACCGCACCGTCGCTCGCAACGTATGCGGCTCGGCAAAGGTCATGTATCAGGGCGTGGAGATAGACATGGAGTCGCCCTGGAAGCGCATGACTATGGCGGAGGCAGTCAAAGAGTACTGCGGAGCCGACTACTATTCGTGGCAGTCGGACGAACAGGCAAGGGAAGAAGCGAAAAAGCTGGGCGTCACGCCCGAGGATAAGGACGCGACCAAGGGTCTCGTGCTTGCCGCGCTGTTCGACGCGTTCGTCGAAGAGCACCTCGTCCAGCCCACGTTCATATACGATTACCCCGTGGAGAACTCTCCGCTTGCCAAGCGCAAGCCCTCCGATCCCATGTTCACCGAACGGTTCGAATATTTCATCACCGGTCACGAGATGGGCAATGCCTTCAGCGAGCTGAACGATCCCGTGGATCAGCGCCGCCGCTTCGAACGCCAGGTCGAGCAGCGCCGCAAAGAGGGCGCCCGTGCCGAGGTGGACGAGGATTTCGTCATGGCTCTCGAATACGGCATGCCGCCTACGGGCGGACTCGGCTTCGGCCTCGACCGTCTCGTCATGCTCCTTACGGACAGTCCGTCCATCCGCGACGTGCTCCTGTTCCCCACGATGAAGCCGCTGAAATAATTTCATGAAACATGCCTGAGGCTCTCTCTTCGCTTGCCGAAGAGGGAGCCTTTTATAGCAGTCCGATCACCGCCGAGGTCACGGTCACGAACACGAGCGGTCCCGCGGGCAAGGACGTCGTGCAGCTTTACGCGCAGACCCCTTACGGCGACTATGAAAAAGGCGCGCTCGTGGAAAAGAGCGCCGTACAGCTCCTTGATTTCGCAAAGACGGATGTCATAGCGCCGGGAGGATCCGAAACGGTGACGATCACTGCGGATAAATATCTCATCGCGAGCTGGGACGGCACCGCTCACGAGGGCGAAGGCGGTTATATCCTCAGCGAAGGCGACTATTACATCGCCATAGGCGACAACGCGCATGACGCGCTCAATAACATACTTGCGGCAAAGGGCGCGACCGGCATGTACGACGAGTTCGGCGGCAGCGCCACCGGCAATGCGGAAAACGCCGCTCTCCACACGCTGGGCGCATTCGACGACGAGACGTACAGGTACTCCGAAGAGACGGGCGAAGCCGTAGACAACAAGTTCGACAAAGAGCTGTTCGCGTCCGACTACAACTACTATTACGACGGCGCGATAACCTATCTGACGCGTCAGGACTGGACGACGTTCCCGAAGAATTATTCCGATCTCGCGATAAGCGACCGTATGATCGAGATCCATTCGGGAGATTACTACGACGAGCTTCAGGCGCTCTTGGGCGAGCCCGAGCAGTATACGCTCTCGACTCCCGCGGATACGCTTTTCATCGAGATGAAGGACGTCGGCTGGGATGAGGACGAGAAGTGGACGGAGTTCCTCAGCCAGCTCTCCGTCAACGAGCTTGCCATAATAGTGGACGACTCCTGGGGGCAGGCTGCGATAACCAAGATAAGTAAGCCCGCCAACTACCAGTGCGACGGTCCTGACGGCGGCTCCACCAAGTACAAATACGGCGACAAAGGCAACAATACGACCTATGTCGGTCAGGGTACGATGGCATGTTCGTGGAGCAAAGAGATCATGGAACGCCGCGGTTACTTCCTTGCCGAGGACGCGTTCTATAACAATACGAGCTGCACGATGGCGCCCGGCGTGAATATCCACCGCACTCCTTTCTCGGGGCGCAATCACGAGTATTACAGCGAGGACGGCGTGCTGTCCTACATCATGGGCGGCGTGCAGTGCGCGGAGATGCAGCGCAAGGGCACGGTCGCGATGCTGGGGCACCTCTGCGCCAACGACCAGGAGGCGAACCGCCGCGGTCTGTGTGAATTCATGACCGAACAGACGCTGCGCGAGAGCAGCCTCCGCGGCTTCGAGGGCTGCATAAGAGTAGGCGGCGCGGGCAGCGCCATGACGGCATTCAACTGTATCGGCGTGACCAAAATATCGAGCAACTACGCGCTCCTCACCGAAGTCGTGCGCGGTGAGTGGGGATGGACGGGATTCTTCGATACCGATGCCAACGACGGCGTGAACACCCCCGAACTGTGCGTGCTCAGCGGCATCGACGAGTTCTGCCTTACGACGAACATCTATAAGGAGATCGCTTCTTCGATCAATGCCGGCGACGATAAATTGCTCGGCGCTCTAATGGAGACGAACAAGCGCTTCTACTATACCTATCTCCGCTCCAATCTCATCAACGGACTTACAGTGTCGTCCACGGTCGCCGACAGCCAGCCGTGGTGGAGAGTGACGCTCGTCACTATCGACGCCGTGTTTGCGGTGATAGCGGCGGCGGGAGCGGCTCTGTATTTGTTCATGTACTTCACGAAACGCGACAGTCTCGGAAAGAGGAGGGAAGGATAATGATAAACGTAAAACAAATGCTTTCGTCAAAGACGGTATTTCAGCTCATATCTTACGGACTGCTGCTCGTCGGATTGGTCGCGGACATCGTGTTCATCGCCGCAGACTACGGCGACACGACGTTCACGGTCGGCTGCTTCGTGTGTGCGCTCGTCGGCAGCGTGATCGGACTGAGCGACTTCTTCAGGAGCTTCGACGGCATAGCGCTCTGGCTGGCGTCGCTGCTCTATCTCGCCGCATTCGCATTCCATATGTCGGCAACGCTGCCTTCGCTGTCCGACCTCTGGAACGGCGTTAACTTCATAGGCGGCAATCAGTACCTCGCGACAGCGTTTGCCGTCATATTCGGCGTGATCGCGATAGCGCTCGTCGTGTTCAACTTCTTCCGTTCGGAAAAGAAAACTCCGCCCGAAGCGTGAGATATACGGCAACATGATAACAGCCGCGGCCTTTAGGACTGCGGCTGTTTGACGTTGTATGACCGATTTCTTTACGCTGCCGAGGGCTGCGCCTGCGGCGCTGCGGACGCGGGCTTTTTTGCGTAAAGTGCGCGCATGGAGTTCGCGATCGCAACGAGGCACACGCCCACGTCGCCCATTATGGCTACCCAGAGCGGGAACTCGGTGAGCACGCCGAGTGCGGGAAGAATGACGGAAAGCAGCATGATGGCTATTTTGATCGCGAGCGAGCCGATGATGTTTTCCATCGCGATGCGGATGACCTTCTTCGCGTGTCTGCGTCCCGCGATCACGCTCGTCAGGTCGTCGTGCATGACCACTATGTCCGCCGCCTCTATCGCCGAATCGCTGCCGACGCCTCCCATCGCGCAGCCTGCGTCGGCTGCTGCGAGCACGGGAGCGTCGTTGATGCCGTCTCCGCAGAATATGACTTTGCCGTCGCGCTTAAGTTCGAGCACCGCATCCACCTTATCCTGAGGCAGCATGCCGGCGCGATATTCGTCCGTTCCTACTTCCGCGGCAACGGCGGCGGCAACGGCGGGCCGGTCGCCTGTGAGCATTATGGTCCTTATGCCTTCCCGGCGGCATTCCGCCATGGCGTTCACGCTGTCGGGTTTAACGGTGTCCGCAACGGTGACGTACCCCTTGTACTCGCCGTTTATCGCCACGTGTACGACGGTATACGGGGAAGATACGTCCTTACACTCTATTCCGGATTCTTTCATGAACGCGCTCGTTCCCGCTATGAGATCGCTGCCGTCCACGACCGCGCGTATGCCTTTTCCGGACACGTCTTCCGCCTGAGTGCATACCGATCCGTTCGTATCGATGCGATCGAAAGCCTTTGCTATCGGGTGATTGAATTTGCTTTCCGCCGCCGCGAGCATGGCGAGCGCACGTTCGTCCGCCGCGTTCTCGGTCACGGAGAACTTTCCGGACGTGATCGTTCCCGTTTTATCGAAGGCTATGATCTCTGAACGCGCGAACGGGGAGAAACAGTCCGAACCTTTGACGAGCACGCCGAGTTTGCTCGCTCCTCCTATTCCCGAGAAGAAGGTGAGAGGAACGCTTATGACAAGCGCGCACGGGCAGGACACGACGAGCAGGGACAGCGCCGTATATATCCATTGGTGCCACGCCTGACTTGCCGGTACGGACAGTGCGAGCGTCTGTATGAGAGCGGGTATTACCGCGACGATGAGCGCCGCTCCGCATACGATGGGAGTATATACTTTCGCAAACGAAGTTATGAACGTCTCCTGCTTCGCTTTTTTGTCCGCAGCTTCTTCCACGAGCCTGAGCATCTTTGTCGCCGTGGATTCGCCGAACGCCTTGGTCGTGCGTACAGTCAGCAGTCCGTCCACCGCTATGCATCCGCTCTTCACCTCGTCGCCCGCTTTTACGTAAGCGGGCACGCTTTCGCCCGTTATCATGGACGTATCGACATAACTCGCTCCGTCAGTCACTATGCCGTCTATCGCTATGCGTTCGCCGGCGCGCACGATCGTCGTTTCGCCGATCTCCACTTCGTCGGGATCTACTTCCGTCTCCTTGCCGCCGCGCAGTACTACCGCGCTGTCCGGTCGCATCGAGAGCAGTTTGCGTATATTCCTGCGCGACCGTCTGACAGCGAGCGCCTGGAAATATTCGCCTACCTGATAGAGCAGCATGACGAGCACTCCGTCCATCATGGCTTCGCCTCCGCCGGGGGCGCACAGCTCCGTTTCGAAATCGGAAAACACGAGGTTTATCGCGAACGCGCCTATCGAAGCGACGAGCATGAGAAAATTCTCGTCGAAGATCGTGCCTCGCCTGATGTTCCTCCATGCCTTGACGGCGACCGGCCACGCGGCCGCCGCCCATGCAAGGGCATACAGCGTCAGATAGGCGGGGAATATGCCCCATATCTTATCGAGCAGCAGCGCCGGAACGAAAAATACAAGTCCCGTCGCGGCGGATATTATCCTTTTGTCCGCTTTCATGCCATCTCCCTGAAAGACGCGTCCGGTTCGATAACTTTCATGATCCGTCTGATCTCCTTTTCAACGCTTCGGATATCGCGTTCCGTCGTTACTTTCATGGTCGACAGCGCAAAAGTCAGTTTGCATTCCACACCGTCGAGCTTGTTGATCTCATCCTCTATCCTCTGCGCGCAGTGAGCGCAGTCAAGATCTGTCACTTCGTATTTCTTTGTCATATCGACATACCTCCGGAAGTCTTTTTAATTAAATGATTAAGCAATTATTTAATCTATTGTCATTATATCCCCAAGTTGCGTCATTTGTCAAGAAAATTCACCATGATTTTCGGAATTTTCGGGGAGGGGAGCGGAATATACATATTCCGAGATGAAAACAAGGAGCGGAAAGATGAAGAAGGCAATTATTATCATGGCATTTGTGCTGACCGCGTTGTGCGCGGTTGCCGTTACCGGCTGTGCGGAAGAGGAGAACGCGCGCACCGGTTACGATATAACGGCGACGTTCGATGCCGAGAACATGACGGTGACTGCGGATATGGATGTGCATTACGTCAATACGTCGGAAGCGGAACTCGACAGTCTGTATTTTCATTTATATCCGAGCGCATATCGCGAAGGCGCAAGATTCGCTCCCGTTTCGCAGTCGGATATTTCCGACGCGTATCCGCACGGCGTCGATTACGGCGGTATATCCGTATCGTCCGTGCGCTACGGCGGCGGGGAATGCGAATGGGAGATAGGCGGCGAGGACGAGGATATCCTTATCATCGGCGGTCTGAGCATTTTGCCGGGCGGGGAGACGGACGTATCCGTCAGCTTCACGCTGGATATCCCCGAGACGCGCAATCGTTTCGGGTATTATGACGGCAAGCTCAATCTCGGCAACTGGTATCCCGTCGCGTGCGTATACGAGGACGGCGGCTGGCGCACCGATCCATACAGCGCATACGGCGACCCGTTCTATTCGGATATAGCCGATTACGACGTCAGCTTCATCGTCCCGGAAGGCTGGGAAGTCGCGGGCACGGGCAACGTGACCGTTTCCGTGGACGGTTCCCTGGCTACATATGAGTTCGCAGCGGACGGTGTGCGCGATTTTGCCATATGCGCGTCCGAGAGCTATACGTGCACGGAAGGCACGGCGGGAGACGTTACCGTTCGTTTCTACGGTACGGCGGCTCAGGCGGAAAGCGGGCTGCCCGTCGCGTGCGACGCGGTGGAGACGTTCTCCGGGCTTTTCGGCGATTATCCTTACGATACGCTGTCGGTCGTTATGACGCCGTTTATCGAAGGGGGAAT
>USNB01000065.1 GCA_900555875.1 uncultured Eubacteriales bacterium | reverse complement strand
CGTCCGTCCTCGGTGACCAGCCACGAACCGTCCGTGCCCACGACCTCCTCCGAGCCGTCCGCATAGCGCGCGCGCAGTTCGAGCAGCAGCGCCTGGCGATCCGCCGTGACGCGGTTCTTGCGTGTGAACACGAAGGAGCCTACCGCCCATCCGCCGCCCACGACCACGTTTATCTCGTCGTCGCCCGTGAGCATATCCGTAACGTCGTACGTCTGGTATTGCAGACGCGTCTTATACGACGTGAAGCCGGGCGCGAAATAATCTTCCCCCGCCTTTACGCCGTTCACCTTCAGTTCGTATATGCCCATCGCCGTGACGCGTATCTTAGCGCTCGCGGGCTTCTCCCTGAGTTTTACGCGCCGCATGAACTCCATGGGCAGCGGAGAGACCTTCTTTTCGGTGAAAGAATACGCGGGATCGCTTATCCACTCCGCATGCCAGGGCGTGCCCATGCGCCCCGTCTCGAACGTCGTCTCCGCCGTCGCGCGCTCTCCGCCGTCGCTCACCGCAGCGACGCTCACGGTATATACGGTGAACGGCGCGAGAGGCCCGCCGCCGTAGCGCACGCGCTGTTTCGCCGTCTCCGTCTCCCAGACGGTCTCGCCGTCACGCAGGACCGCAATTTTCGCGGACGCGAGTTTCACGTTCCGCCCGTCGGACGCGAGAGCAAAAGAAAAGCGGGGGCGCGCACTGTCGGTGACGCAGCCTTCCGTCATATGTTCCGTTTTCAGCGAAATTATCTCAAACATCTTCACTATCCCCCCGCGCAGCATCGTCGGCATCCGGCGCGACTCCGCCGTTTTTCAACGTCGTGCAGTCCGATCCACGCATTAAGATTAACACGTTTTTGCTCGTTTGTCCATAGATTTGGGAAAAATGATCGAAAAGTTGTCAAATATGCACAATTATTCCCTCTTCCGCGCATAAACAAACGCATATGCTCATTGCATTTCCCTTACCGCCCGGGATGAACGCAAAGAACGTCCGTCCCGCCATAAACCTGCTTCCTGTCGGAACGCCGACGGACCGATGCCGGCGTCCCGACAGGGAGCGGGGGCGGCGCTGCCGCCCCTCTCTCCCTCCGCCCTTTACGGGCGGCGGTGGTTGGTTATGCCTTTACGATTGTTTTTACGCCGCACTGTCCTTCTTTACCGAGAAGAATGCGGATACGATGACCGCTATGAGCGTAATGCCGTAGAGAACAAAGCCTGTTATCGTCTGCATGACCGCATCCATGGCAGCCTGGTTGCCCGCCTCAAGATCGGACGCAAGGACGACCGCGATATCATACACTCTTTCGCCTACGTAAGCAAAGAATGCAGAGGCGAGGAACACGCATGCCACGAGAAGCATTGCCGCAGTAACGTGCTTCATCAGTTTACTCTCGGCGAACATTTCCGCAAGCACTACCCTGCCGATGACGAGCACCATAGAGAGAATAGTGAATGCTACCACGAGACCGCTCACCGTAGCGCTTCCCGACGATACATAGTACTCACTCGTCGTATTGACGCCGTATATTATGACGGAGACGAGCGCGAGTATCACCGCTACAATGGAAACATAGAACGCAACTCTCTGATTCTTTATGAATTCCATGATATTATGCCTCCTCCTTTCTGTTCTTTACCGTCGCGAACACATACATTCCGACTGCCGCTACGGCAAGCACCGCCGAAGCTACGATACCGGCTATATACAGCGCACGATACCAGGTCATCAGCCATCTGACTTCAAAGTTGACGCCGCTGCCGAGACCGTTGAGCAGGTTGCTCTGAGCATATGCGTACCACTGATAATGCATGTTCTCTTTGAGCTGAGCCTGTATTTCGGGATCGCTCTCGATATTTTCCGCACTGCAATACTCCCAATAAGCGCCGGGCGCGGTGTGGCTGCTGTCGGGATCGTTTACGCCCGAACCGTTAGCCATCATCGTGATACCGCCCATGATCGTATCGCCGAGCACCATGAGATACTGGTTGTTCACCATATCCGTCGTGAGCAGTCCCTTGAATCCCCACTCGCCGCGGAGTATATTCTGCATGAGACCGATGTGTCCGTTGATATAGGACGCGCCTATTCTGTTGAACGCGGTCATGCCGGCAAGGCAGTAACCCGATTCGAACGCACCCTGGAAGCAACGGAGATCGCCCTCGCGCGCCGCCTGCTCCGTCATGAATTCGGAAAGTCCGTAACGGTTGTACTCTATAGCGTTGAACGCAAAGTGCTTAGGTCCGACAAGGCAGCCCTTGGTCAGCGCGCCTTTGCACTGCTCGACAAGGCACAGGTTGGAGAGCATAGCATCCTCGGAGAAGTATTCGTGCGTTCTGCCCTCATAAGGAGCGCGGTGCTGATTGGCGCCGCCCGCCCAGATAGAAGGACCGCCCGTCCACAGCGACTCGTCGCCGAGCATCACGCCCCATTCGTTGAGCAGAGCCTTGTCAAAGGATGCCGCAAGTATGGGCGCGTTCGGCGTAGTGTTGAACGCAAATCCGTAGAAATCATCGCCTTCTTCCGTATAGTAAGGATCGTCCGCATCTCTCTTGAATCCGCCGAGAGAAATGCTCGTGAATCCGGCAGGACCGTCAGCCTGCTTTGCGGCAGGGTTCTGTATGGAATCGAGCATCCAGGTCGTGTTACCGCCCTGAGCGATTATCTGCACGGCTTCTTCAAGCTCGATCTGATTGAGGAATATCTCCCATCTGCCGTCTTCGAAAGGAAGACCCTTCATATCCGCAAGAGTAAGTCCGGAATCAACGCCCCACTGTTCGGTGACTCTGCCTTCGTCTTTTACCTGATATTTGATATTACGAAGCTCGGTGATCATTTCGTCCGTAGCTTCAAGTCCGGTATACGGCTCAGGGAACGTTCCGTCCCAATCGCTTCTCGTAAGATACGTGACGGCATCGTCGATATAGTAGTTGAGATCGGCGTTGTCCAGCTGATTGCGTATCTCGGTACCGTTCTTCGACTCGGAAAGCGTATCTTCGTCACGGTCGCCCAGACTGAGCGTCTTGACGTTATCGGCATTGCCGCCGACATTCTGACCGCGCGCCTGGAGCACGTTCTGCATAGCCTCATGCGCGCCGTTACCTACCGTGAAGTAGTAATCGCCCGCACCGAGGATATAGGTGCCTTCGCCGTCAAGCGCCATGGAATCATAAGAACCGATGTTCTGAAGATCCGTAGTGATCGTTATTTCCTCGGTATCACCCGAAGCAACTTCTACTTTGCCGAAATCTACAAGCTGTATCGCTGCTTTTTCTACGCCGTGCGCCACATCCGTCTCGTCATAAGGAAGAGAGACGTAAAGCTGAACGGCTTCCTTACCCGTAACGTCACCCGTGTTCTCGACGGAGACCGTAGCGGTGATCGTCTTGGCGTCGAAATCCCACGATACGGACTGAAGCGTCTGCTCGAACGTCGTGTAGGACAGTCCGTAACCGAACGGCCATACGACCTCGTCGTCATAGACCCAGCTCGTTGCGCCCTCTTTTGCGCCCGCCGCACTCGAAGCGCCCGAATCGGGATCGAGATACGTATCGGCATAGCGAGTCTCATAATATTTATATCCCACATAAATGCCTTCAGCGTAAACGGTATACGCCGAAGCGCGCATCGTTTCCGCATCGAGTTCGACGCCGTTGGTCACGGACGACTGTCCGTTGCCTTCAGTACCGATCTCTTCGGGATTGGTATATGTGAAGATATCCCAGTTCTGAGCCGCAGGAGAAGCGGAGTTGTCCGCCACATAAGTGTCGGGCAGTTTGCCGGAAGGATTGACCTCGCCGGTAAGGATATCCACAACGCCGCGGAAACCGTAGGTGCTGGGGGTGCCTATCCAAAGCACCGCGTCGGCTTCGTAATCGCCGCCCTCTTCCACAAGCTCGGGAACTTCCATCATGGAGTTGGAGTTGATAAGAACGATAACTTTATCCGAATTCTCCTTTGCCATGGCGATCATCGCGCGCTCGTCATCGGTAAGACCGAGAGGATCCTTTGCGCCCGCATTACGGCTGAATCCGTTGTTTCCCGTATTCGGATCGAGCCCGTCGGACTCAAACTTGACGCCCTGCTCTCCGGGGAGATAGTCGCGCCCCTCGGAATTGATACGTCCGAGAACGACGATGGACGTCCTGTAATCGCCGAAGTCCTCCGTGCAGCCAGCGCTCTTTGCTTCAAGCTCAGCAAGCGTGACTTCGTTGATATCATACGACCAACCCTGAGCTTCCCAGTTTTCCTTGCTCGTCATACCGAACGAACCGCCGAGCGTAGAGACCGAACGAGGTCCTATGGTCTCTTCGGGAGTCGTACCACCCCTGGGGATGGACCATGTGGACTGATGGGTATATGCTTCCTGCAGGTCGGGATTTATGGAAAATTCCTCTTCGGTAAGAGCACGTTCGAGAGAAACGCGTTCATAGCCGGCAAAATTGGAATTCGCGGCAGAGCCGGAACCCATCTGTCCGCCGTAGACCGGCGAATATGCCGCCTTTCCGACAAGAGAGACCATATTCTCTTCTGTCGCAAGCGGAAGTGTCGTTTCACCGTCTACCAGATCATTCTTAAGCAAAACGGCACCGTTTTCTTCCACCTTTTCGCTAAACGCCACGTTTGCCTTGACCATCTCTTCCGACGTATTATACGAAGACTTGAACCCGTAAAGATCTACGTCGGGATCGGCATCGGGACGAACGATCTCTTCACTCTGCGCACCGGTAGCCTCATCGATGAAACCGCGGTTTGCCTCGAAAACAAGAGCCGCGCCGATGAAAATGACAAGCAGTGAAGCAAACAAAGTAATAAGACCGCGCCACAGAGGCAATGTCTTTTTGAATGTCATTCTTTTTCCTCCTGATTATTGTTTTTTGCGGTCTGTCCGGAATTCGCATCCGCTGCCGTCTCCCTCGGTGCGCGTCGCTTATCTGCGGACTTTCCGCCTTTCGGACGGGTGGACAAAAACAGCCACCGCCCGTTTCTTACGTTTATTTTACCCGCCGGCATCTCTTTTTACAAGAAGTCTTTTTCTTGATTTTCGGAAAAATATTTCGACGAAGAGACCCGCGCGTATGCTTAAATGTCATGTTTTCGCCCTGCCCGCCCCGCAGGATCGCCGCTTGCGCCCGGCGGGACGACGAAAGGCACGAAAAGCACCGCCTGTCGCTGCAGACGGTGCAAAAGGAGGTTCACGCCAACGGCGCCAATACATAATCCTTGGGCAATGTACGCGGGGAATAACCGGTTATGTCGCGGAAAGCGCGGTTAAAATTGCGGATGGTATTGAAACCGCAGCGAACGGAAACGTCCGTTATGCTCGTTCTGTCCCCGCTCTGGAGCATAGCTACGGCAGAGCGCACTTTCACGTAATTGAGATACTGCGAAAACGTCATCCCCACATATTTATGGAACACCACCGAAAAATACGCCCTGCTCAGCCGCATGAAACGCGCGGCGTCGTCAAACGTATAATCCGCATAATTCTTGTCTATCTCGGCAAGCAGCCGTCCGAAGAAGCCGTCGGGATCGTCCGCGCCGCAGACGCCCGGATCGGTCATCTTGCTCGTGCGGCAGATATCGAGGAGCATGCGCTTGATCTCGCTCTCCACCGCCACGGTATATCCGAACTTGCGCTCCTCAAGCTCGCCGCGCACTATGTGCAGCAGACGCGCCACCCCGCCGCCGTTCTCGCCAAGCTCCGGGCAGCACAGTTCATACCTTCCGAATACGCCCGAAGCGATGTCTTCGGAAAACCGCAGTACGGTCATCCTGCCCGAACATATCGTCGTGACGACGGCGTCGGAACCGCCGCGCAAAAAATACGCCTGACCTTTGCGCAGCGTGTATTTCTTATCTCCGCAGCGCAGGGACATTATGCCGTCCTCGATCATGCCGAACTCGCATTCGCCCGCGCGGGGACTTACCTGCATGGGATCGCGCAGCACCACTATGCGCGTTCCGTTTTCACCTGTACAAACTTCTCTCTCCATCGTCACTTCTCCCTTTGAACCACGGATCGCCCGTTTTCCCCTCGCCGATCTTGCCCATATTATAATACAAAAAATCCCCGTTGTCCATACCTTTTCAAAATTGATCAAAATGTTGACAAATAATCAAAAATATGATAAAATATAGTCAAAAATAAGCAAAAGGTGAGTGGTTTTATGTTCTCGAATGAACGATATAACCTTATATTCGATTATCTTAAGAATAATCGCAAGGCGACGGTAGACGAACTTGCGGGGTTTCTGTATGTCAGCAGCGCGACGATAAGGCGGGATCTGAAGGAAATGCAGAAGCTGGGACTGATCGTGCGCAGTCACGGCGGGGCGCTCCTGCGCGAAACGGCGAACGAGGTCTCGATATTCGTGCGGAGAGAAAAAAACGCACGCGAGAAAGAGCAGGCGGCGCTCAAAGCCATGCCGTACGTAACGGGGTTCCAGAGCGTTTTCATAGACAATTCGTCCACCTGTCTGATACTTGCGGAAAAACTCAATCTCGAAAACCGCACGGTGATCACCAACGGACTGCAGATCGCCATGCGGCTGACCCAGAAGCAGAACGTCAATCTCATCATGCCGGGAGGCGTCGTGCATTACAATACCAATTCCGTGACGGGAGGGCTGACCTGCAGTACGCTCGGGAACTTCCGCGTCGATCTCGCGCTCGTTTCCGCCGCAGAAGTGGATATAGAAGGGACTTACGAACACTCGCTCGAAACGGCGCAGATAAAGCAGCTCATGCTCAGCCGCGCCAAGCGCAGCATGCTCGTCGTCGACGGGACCAAGTTCGGTCAGAGCAGCACATACCGCACAGCCACGCTCGCGGACTACGACACCATCGTCACCGACGCTCCCGACGACA